>CAYVKQ010000013.1:0-20998 GCA_964451945.1 uncultured Lentisphaerales bacterium | reverse complement strand
GGCGGCCATGCCACGAATTACGGCGGTGGTGCGGGCGGGCGTATCGCGCTTATCGTGACCGGCACGGGTGCGACGCTCGCCGGAATCGACCGCTCGCTCCTCCACTGCTATGCCGGTTATCACGGTAGCTGGTCACGGGCAGGCAACGGCACGATCTATTTCGAGACCGCGGCGGATTCGGGACGCGGCGAACTCTATCTCAATTCCGGAGGCGCAACCTATGACGCCGCCTATGCCGCGGGCATCGAGGGGGATTCCTCCGATAACGACTTCAATAAGATTTCCTTCGCAAACAAGGGGGCGCTGACCATCATGCCCGGTGCGGTGCTCAAGGCCGACGAACTCGATGGCAGTGCAGACGCGACGGCGAAGGGTATCTTTCTCGCCGGCGGCACGCTTGCCTCTGATAGCGACGTGCTGACGAATCCGGGCGTGTTCGTTCATGCCTCGCCGCGGCGCCCGACGCAGTACGGTCATATCGGCAACGCGGGTTCGATCCGCGTCAAGAACGGCACGGGTACTTTCGAACTCACCGGCCAGAACGGTGCGTACCTGCGGGCGGACTGTCCGTTTACCGTCGACTGCAACCTTCTGATTACCAACGCCGGCAAGGTAACTTGCTGTGATCTCGGCACCATGCGGACGGTATATACCGCGGCGCAACGCGGCACATACGCCTTGCCCAATGCCACCAACCTGCTGGAGTTCACCGTGAGCGGCGATGTGCGGATGGATGCGGGTACGAAGATTACCGCTGTCGGCTGCGGCTATGGCGCGAGCAGCGGACCCGGTGCGCCGATCATCGGCGGCGGCTACAACGGCGCTTCGTACGGCGGACGGGCGGACGGTCGCGATAAGACGACGGTGGTCGATCCCTCGACGCTGCCGGCCGCATACGGGTCCATCTACAATCCATGCGATCACGGCTCTGGCGGCAGCAGTTCGTCCGGCGGTGGCACGATTCGTCTGACCGTGAATGGCAAGCTTGATGTCGACGGCACGATCACCGCGAACGGAGTAAATGCGGGTGCGGGCCCGGGGACGGGCGGCAGTCTCGTCATCACGTGCGGCGAACTCGCCTCGATGGATAAGCAGGGCGTTATCTGCGCTGATGCCGGAGATGTGACGGCGGGGGGGTATTACGCCTGCGGCGGCGGTGGACGCGTGGCGATCACGCTTGTCAAGCCGGGCGCCGATTTTACGCCCTTCGGGTCGGTCTCGAACCGCATCACCGCCTACGGCTCGAAAGTGCAGTATAATCCGGGATCCGGTTGGCGCTGGGGCCGTTTCGGTTCTCCGGGTACGGTTTATCTGCGGACCGCCGCACAGGACGAAAGGCACGGCCGGCTCGTTGTCCAGCACGGCACCAACACTTTCACGCGCAACATTGCGACGGACATTGCCCCCGGTGTCGGAGGGCGTGAATTCGGCGATGTCGAGCTTATCGACAACGCCCTTCTGCGGCTTGGCGTGAACGAGACGATTTCCGTTAACGGCGGCTGGTCGTCGGATTCCACGTCGATCTTCAGCAACGAAACCGGCAGCGTGGTCGCGTTCACGGGTACGGCGGATGCGGTCATCACCGGTACCAACGATTTCCTTAACCTGACCTGCACGGTCCCCGGCAAGACGTTCCGATTCGGCACCGAGGGCTCGCGGTTCGGGATCCCGACGGGTGGCGTGCTGACCTTCGCCGGCGGAAGCGGAGACGATGAGAAGATCAAGCTCCGTTCGATTGCGGACGGCACCCGCTGGCCGATGTACTTTGCCGCGGGCGCGGTCGCCGTGGTGGACGGGGTCGACGTGAAGGATTCGGACAATACCGGCGCGTCCGTGCTGGCGACGCACTCGATCGATTCCGAGAACAACCAAGGCTGGCTCATCATGGGTGAAATCGTCGGCGCCGACAACTACTGGACCGGTGCGTTCGGATCGGACTGGCAGACCGGTGACAACTGGTCGCTCGGCCGCTTACCGGTGACCGATGACCACGTGTTCATCAGCGTGCTTGATAGCAAACCCTATCCCGTGCTCAACTCCTTCTTTGAACTCAATCGCCTGACCGTCGCCGCGGGGGCGTCGCTCACGGTCAACGGCGAGCTGACGATTACGAACACCGTTGAGATCGCGGGCTCGCTCGACGGTTCGGGAACGCTCGCGATCACCGGGGTGTCGGCTGACTTCGAGGATGCCGAGATCGCGATGGCCGGCACGCTTCTGGTCGGTGGCGGCGCCAATCTCACGGTTGACCTCTCTGGCGACACCGTCGGCTCGCTGGTGCTCGCGCGCACCGGTGGCACGGTGTCGCTGCCGTCCGGTGCCACAGCGACGAATTTCAGGTTCACCGGTTCGGGTACGGCGGAATTCGGTGCGGGCAAGGTGCTCTCCGCGGCGGATGTGCGCATCGACGGCATCGTGAGCGGTTCAGCGACGATCACGCTCAAGGGCGAGGAAGAGGCCGTCTGGTATCTCGACGCCACCAAGGTCGTGCTCGTGAACGGGGTCACGGCGAACGGCTCACACGCGCGCATCCTGCCGGTGTTCGCGACCGGCTCGTCGCAGTCCGGCACGGCCTGCGTCAACTGGAGTTTCTCCGGCACCCAGTGCACCTGGTCCGGCGAGGGCGGGACGACCGACTGGTCGACGGCCGGGAACTGGGAGGGCGGTGTGCCGAATGCCGGCGACGTAGTGCTGGTGCCGGACGAAGCGGTCATCGTCGCGGCGGAGAAGGCTGCGTTCCATTCGCTCTTCATGGATGCGGCTGTCGTCACGTTCGCGAAGGGCTTCGACGCGACGGGGGTGGTCGAAATGCAGAGCGGAGCGGTGCTCGCGGCGGATGCGCCCACGACGGTGGCGGGACTCTTCACCGTCCATTCCGGCGCGACGCTTACGCATTCGACTAACACCGCGGCCCTTCAGACGGCGGGAACCACCAACTCGCTTGACATCACGGTCGGTGACGACATGGTCATCGAGGCGGGTGCGACGATCGATTTGATGGCGAAGGGATATGCGGCGAGGACGGGTCCCGGTTCGCCGACGCAGGGTCAAGTCGGTGGCAGCTACGGCGGCATTTCCGACAACGCCAATGACGGTCAGTACATCCGCGACTGCTACGGTTCCATCCGCAGGCCCGTGCATCTCGGTTCCGGCGCGAACACGCTCGGTGGCGGCGCGGTGAAGCTCGCCGTCGCCGGCACGCTAACCCTCGATGGTGACGTCATCTGCCGCGGTGGGTACACCCATCAGTATTCGGGCTCGGGCGGCGGCGTGTACTTCATCTGCGGAAAGTTGCTCGGCTCCGGCACGGTCGATGTCAATGCCGGTTATTACTACGGCGGCGGCTGGGCGGGTGGCGGCGGACGTGCCGCGGTGTGGCTGACCGACGCCGATGCGAAGCGCGAGGATTTCAGCGGCACGATCACCGCCTACGGCTGCCTGTACGCTACCGCCAACGGAGCGGTTTCGTATCCGCCGCGTTCGTCCTGCGGAACGATCTTCTGGCATCTTGCATCCGACAACGATACCGACGGCGGTTACGTGCTCATCGACGGCTGCGATGCGTACAAGTATGATACCGGGCCATACGTCTCCTACCATTTTCGTACCGAGGTTCCGGCGAAGGGAGAGGCAGCCGATGATGCGCTCGATTTCCGCAATACGTCCTTCCTGGTCACGAGAAAAGGCACGATGTACCTTTCGCGCAATCTCACCGTCTACGACATCGACTTCGGCTCCGGCGCGCGCATCCGTCTCAACGGCCACACGCTTACCGTGCTTTCGCGCGCTCACCGGGACCGCAAGGGATGGGTGAATCAGAGTCCCGAACTTGTTTCGACGATCGCCGGCGATGAAGACGCCCCCGGCGGCACGATCCGCTGGCTCCCGACCGGTACGATGATCCTCCTGCGGTGATGGTTGTCCACCGGCACGTGCGCATGCAGCACCACCCCGCAGCGGCAACGCGCGTACCCTCAAGCCAACGCTGCGGCCCGCAAAGGTGGGGCCCGCCGTCCCCGACGGGCCCTTTTATCAGGCATCCATGCACGGGCCGAGCTGCAAAGAAACCGTGACTGCATGCCAGCGGTATCCGCTGATTTCGTGTGGCCAAGCGGAGACGTATCGCCTATAGTAAGGGCCCTGTTCCGCACGAGGGAGGATTCATCCATGCCTGCAACCCATTACCGCGCCGCACAAGAAATCTACGCCGCACACGGGGTGGACACCGAAACCGCCCTGGCCACGCTCGCCACCGTGCCGCTTTCGATGCACTGCTGGCAGGGCGACGACGTCGGCGGCTTCGAGCACGCCGGCGAGCTGGGCGGCGGCCTCGCCGCTACGGGCAACCATCCCGGCAAGGCGCGGACGGCCGACGAGCTGCGGGCCGACATCGAGCGGGCGGCCGCCTGCATCCCCGGTCCGCTCCGCCTGAACCTCCACGCCCTCTACGCCGAACCGGCGACCCGCGTCGACCGCGACGCCCTCCAGCCCGAGCATTTCGCCACCTGGATCGACTGGGCCGGGGCGCACGCCCTGGCGCTCGACTTCAACCCCTCCTACTTCGCCCACCCCCTCGCGGCCTCGGGCTTCACCCTCGCCCACCCCGACCGCGCCGTGCGCGACTTCTGGATCCGCCACGGCATCGCCTCGCGCAAGATCGCCGCCGCCATGGGGCGCGCCCAGAAGACGCCCTGCATGACCAACCACTGGATGCCCGACGGCTACAAGGACACCCCCGCCGACCGCCTCGGTCCGCGGCAGCGGATGCTTGAATCGCTCGACGCCGTCTTCGCCGAACCGATCCCGGCGCAGGAGAATGTCGACGCCCTCGAGAGCAAGCTCTTCGGCATCGGCGTGGAATCGTACACCGTCGGCTCGCACGAGTTCTTCATGGGCTACGCGGCCACCCGCCGCAAGGTCGTCTGTTTCGACGCCGGGCACTTCCACCCGACCGAGACCATCGCCGACAAGCTCTCCGCCGCGCTCCTCTTCGTGCCGGGCGTGCTGCTGCACCTCTCGCGCGGCGTCCGCTGGGACTCGGACCATGTGGCGACCTTCACCGACGACATGCAGGCGGTCTTCCAGGAGATCGTCCGCGGCGGCTTCCTCCAGCGGGTGGCGGTCAGCATGGACTATTTCGACGCCTCGATCAACCGCCTCGCCGCCTGGATCGTCGGCCTGCGCAACGCGCGCAAGGCGCTGCTGGCGGCGCTGCTCGAACCGTACGAACCGATGCGCCGCGCCGAGGCGGAGGGGGACTACACCACCCGCCTGGTGCTGCAGGAGGAGAACAAGCTGCTGCCGCTGGGGGCCGTCTGGAATGAGTTCTGCCGCCGGCAGAACGTCCCCGAGGACGGGCGATGGCTCCCCGTGATCAAGGCCTACGAGTCCGATGTATTGCTGCAACGAAAGTAAAGAAGACGCCTGCAACCCGCCCGTGACCGCTACACACGGGAGAGACGCCCGTGCCACACCCGTTCCGACGGGGTTTTACAGGCACCGCAAAGGAGAATTCCGATGAACGTGAAAGAAGACCTGGTCGCCTACGGCGTCAAGATCGCCCGCGCCGGATTGGTCGCCGGCGCCGGCGGCAACATCAGCGCGCGCGACGGCGAAATCATCTGGATGAAGCCCAGCGGCTTCGCCATGGACGACATTACCCCCGACGACCTGTGCGGACTCTCGCTGGCCGATGGCAGGCGGATTTCGGGTCCGCACAAGCCGACCAGCGAGTACAACATGCACCTCGGCGTCTACCGCAACCGCCCCGACGTGCAGGCGATCTTCCACACCCATTCGCCCTGGGCTTCGGGAATCTTCAGCTCGGGCGCCGAACTCAAGCCGATGTTCGCGGAGTTCATCTGCGACCTCGGGCGGGTCCGCACGATCCCCTACGTCACCCCGACCTCGAACGCCTTGGCCGACGCGGTCGCCGTCGCCTGCAAGACGGCCGACACGCTCTTCATGACCAACCACGGCATGCTCGCCACCGGCGCCACCATGAAGCAGGCGTTCTACCGCTGTCTCGTGGTCGAAGACGCCGCCAAGTCGATGATCGCCGCCGCCATCGTGGGCAAACCGCAGTTTCTCACCGAACAGCAGCAGGCCGACCTCGCCAACCTCGACGCGGTCAAGCACCGCATCAAGACGATGTCGGCGTGACGCAAGGGGCGTCGAGCACTTCGCGGTAGATGGCGATGTTCTGCTCGACCATCGCTTCCAGCGAGAAGTTCTTCAGGACGTACTCGCGCAGCCCCGGCAGCTTCGCGCGCGACGCCTGCACCAGCAGCGCGGCGAGCCGGCCGGTGTCGCCCGGATCGAGCAGCCAGCCGGTGACCCCCTCGCGCATGATGTCGAGCGCGCCGCCGTGGCGGGTGGCGATGACGGGACGCTCCATGGCGAGCGCCTCGATCATGCTGCGTCCGAAGGTCTCGGGCTTCGACGTGCAGTTGGAGACGACCACATCGGCCGCGTGGTAGATTTCGGGCATGCGCGTCTGGCTGCCGGCGAACACCACGCGGTCCTCCAGCCGCAACCGCGCGGCCAGGGCGCGCAACGACGCCGCGTAATCCTCCTGCCCCTGCTGCACCCCGCCGACGATGACGACCTTGAACGGCGGCAGTTCACTGGCGGCGGCGGCCGCAGCGGTGATCAACTCGGTGTAGCCTTTCCACGAGGTGATGCGACCGACAGCCAGGATGACGAAGACGCCGTCGAGGCCGTGCCGCCTTTTGAACTCCGTTACAAAGGAGGCGTCGAGCCGCACCGGATCGAACGTGGCGGGATCGATCCCACGGTGAACCAGGCGGATGAGCGCCTCCGGCGTGCCGTAGGCCCGGCGCACATAGTCGACCACCGTGCGGCTGCCGCAGATCACCCGGTCGGCGCGCGTCATGATCCGGCTGTAGGCATTGACGCTGTTGAACCCATGAACCGTCGACACCAGCGGCCGGCGCGGCGCACGGTTGGCAAAACGGACCAGCCAGGCCGGCACCCGGCTGCGGACGTGCAGGATATCGGGATCGAGACGGTTGAGCAGCGCCCGCAGCCGGCAGACGCGCCAGGGGACGGAAAGGATATTCTTCGACTTCACATCGAACGTCACGTGCCGGCCGCCGTCCGCCTCGATCTGCGCCGCCAGGCGGCCGCCAGCGGAGATGACGGTGTTACGGATACCGCGCCGCACCAGTTCGCGGTTGATCTCCACAACACCACGCTCCACGCCGCCTTCGTTCAGGGCCGGAAGCAATTGCACAACATGCATGGAAGTCCATCCCTCAGCCGTGACCAGAACGCGTGCCCGCGCCGTGAACCCGCCGTCGCACGCGCTCCTTTGCTGACCATCTTGAGCCAACGTTACTCAAATGTCAACGTCACCGCCGAAAAACCGCTCGTTTGCGGTCTGCCCTTGTCGTATACTGACTGCCCATGAAAGCTTCTGTTTCCACCGGATCTGTCGACACCTCTTCCCGCCGCACCGCCATCCGCGTGCTGTCGCGCTGGATCGACGCCAACGCCTTCCCTGATCGTATCATTCCGGACGTCCCTGACCGCGGGTTCGTGATGGATATGGTCTACGGCACCGTTCGTCAGCGACGCGCGCTGGAGTGGCTGCTGACCCAGCAGGTCGCCCACATGCCGGGCGGAGAAACGCTGGCCGCGCTGCTGGTCGGCGCCTATCAGATATTTTTCATGCCCGAAGTCCCGGACTACGCCGCCGTGGATGCCACCGTCGAAGCCGCCAAGCGCGCCTCGGCACGCTCGGCGAGCTTCGTCAACGCCGTGCTGCGCAACCTGCTGCGCCAGCGCGACGCGCTTGCCGCCGCGCTGGCCCGCCAGCCCTTGGCCGTCCGTCTCTCCCACCCCGATGCGCTCGTGGTCCGCTGGACCGAGCGCATGGGCGAAGCGGAGACCGCCGCGCTGTGCGCCTGGAACAACCGCCCCGCCGAAACGATCCTCGCCCTGCTGCCACACAGCGGTCTGACTACGAGCGCCTGGCTGGAGCGGCTGGCGGCGACGCCGGGCGGCAGCGCCATCGACGCCCGCCCCCATCCCGCGGCTCCCGAGACAGCGGTGACGCTGCCGCACGGCATGGCGCGGGTCGAGACGCTGCCCGGCTACACCGAAGGATGGTTCATTGTCCAGGATCCCGCCACCTGCGCCGCCGTCGAGCTGCTCGACGTCCGCCCCGGACAACGAATCCTCGATGCCTGCGCCGCGCCGGGCGGCAAAACCCTGCAGATCGCTTCGCGCCTGCTCGCCGCGGCTCCGGGGACGCTCCCCCCCGGCGAGTTGCTGGCCCTCGACGTACACGGGGAACGCCTCGGTTTTCTCAGGGAAAACCTCCAGCGCGTCGGCATGGACTGGGTCCGCGTGGAACAAGGCGACGCCGCCGCCCTGTCGCCCGACGCCGGGCGCTACGACCGCATCCTGTTGGACGTCCCCTGCTCCAACACCGGTGTCCTGCGCCGCCGTCCCGACGCACGCTGGCGCTTTTCCACGCACCGTCTGCAGACGCTGGTACACACCCAGCGCGCCCTGCTCGCCCGCGGACTGGAACTGCTCGTTCCCGGCGGCATCCTGGTCTACTCAACCTGCAGTCTGGAACCGGAGGAGAATCAGCGCCAGGTCGAACGGGTCTGCAAGGACGGGATCCGCCTTCTGGACGTCAGAGAGCGCCACCCTGTCCGTGACGGCACCGACGGCGCTTTTGCGGCCGCCCTGCAACGCGCGTGAACCGCAGGCGCGCCCCCTATCCCCGCGCCTTGTTTGGCGCCAAGCCGATCAGCCGCAGCGGATTGTGCACGCCCACCTTCTTCAGATCCCGCTCCGAGAGCAGATCGAGGCCTTTCAGATAGGCCATGCAATCGGACATCATGGCCGACGAGCCGCACAGGCATTTCTTCTCAGGATTGTGGAACAGGCCGTTGGGTTCGAGGATGGCGTCATTGCCCCAGGTGGGATAGCGTCCGGGCGGCAGTCCGGCAACCGGCGCGGCGTCGCTGGTGACCACCACACGCTCAACGCCCTTGGCGCGGATGATCGCCCGGATCACATCGGCGGGGAGATGGTGCCCGTCGGTGATGATCAGCGCCGTCAGGCGGTCGTCGGCGAGGATCGGCCACAAGGGATTGTTGTGGCGATGGATCTGATTGGGGATGCCATTGCCGACGTGCGTCGCCGCCGTGGCGCCGGCGGCGGCGGCGGCGTGAATCTGCTCACCCGATGCCATCTGGTGTCCGACCGAAACCGTGATGCCACGGGCGCGCGCCGCGCCGATCAGGTCAATGACGCCGGTATTGTCGGCCGCCACGGTCAGCAGCTTCACAAAGTCGCTGTGCGCCGCCACAAGCTCATCGAACCGCTCCACCGTCGCCTGCTGCACCCAAGCCGGGTTGTGCGCACCGACGGCGCCCGGTTCAGCCGACAGAAAGGGACCTTCCAGATGGACGCCCGGCACGTGGCGTTGCAGTCCGGCGCGCTCGACGGCGTTGCGGATCAGGGGAATGTTCCGCCGGAAGACGTCAATGGGCGCGGTGACCAGTGTCGGCAGGAACACCCCGGTTCCCGACTTCAGCACATGGTCGGCCGCGCGTACAACGCCCTCTTCGGTGAGAGCGGAGCTGGTGAAATTGACCCCGACGCACCCGTTGATCTGCACATCCACCCATCCCGATGGTATCGTCTTCATGTCGTTGCTTCCTGTTGTGCGCCGGACACTGCCGGCGCGTGGTTCATTCTCTGGATTCCGGCGAGAGGTCGCGCAGCATGGCCAGCACCGCCTCGCGCAGGTCGGGGCGCGCCAGCGCCAGCTGCAAATTGGCCTGAAGAAAACCGGCTGCATTGCCGATATCGTGGCGCGTCGCCTCGATGCGGCAGGCGTGGATCGGACGTTCCCGCGCCTGCATCCGCAGCGCGTCGGTCAGTTGGATCTCGCCCCCTTTTCCCGCCGGTGTCCGCTCCAGTTTCTCGAAAATGTCGGGTGTGAGCAGGTAGCGGCTGCAGACCGCGAGCCGCGACGGCGCTTCCGCGGGCGAGGGCTTCTCGACCATGTCGTCGACGCGCCAAACCCGTTCGTCGAGCGCTTCGCCGCGGATCACGCCGTAGCGGCTCACGCGCTCGAGCGGCACCTCTTCGACGGCCACGACGGAGGTGCCGCACCGTCCGAAGACCTCCATCAGCTGCCGCGTCGCCGCCTGCGCGGCTTCGAGGATCGTGTCCCCCAGCAGCACCGCGAACGGTTCGTCGCCAACATGGCGCCGGGCGCAGCGCACCGCATCGCCCAGGCCGCGCATCTGCGGCTGGAAGACATAGTGGATCGTCGCCTGTTCCGAAATGCGGCGCAACGCCGCCGCTTCGCTGCCGCGCCCCCTGGCCTCCAGCAGCGCCTCCAGCTCGGCATGGCGGTCGAAGTGTTCCTCGATCGCCCGCTTGCCGCGGCTGATCACGAGGACGAGATCGGTGATTCCCGACGCCACCGCCTCTTCGACCACATACTGGATCACCGGCTTGTCGACGACCGGCAGCATCTCCTTGGGCACCGCCTTGGCGGCGGGCAGGAAACGCGTGCCGAACCCGGCGGCCGGTATCACCGCCTTCTTGACCATGTCACACCACCCTCGGTTTGAACACCTTCACCTGCAGCCGGTTCAGCGCCGCCTCCAGACGGTCGTACATCGCCTCGTCGGCGTAGGTGCCGATGATCGCCCCGCCCGAACCGGTGAACTTGGCGCTCGCGCCCACAGACCGCGCCGCCTCGACCATCTTCACATTCCCTTCGCTCAGCCGGCAGACCTCGGCCCGCTTGTCGAAATTGGCGTTCATGAGCGCGCCCAGCTGGACGGTGTTCCCCGCCTCCAGCGCGGCGCGTGCCTGGTCGGTCAGATCGGCCCAGAAGCGGACCGCCCCCGTCACGGCGTCGTCGCCGCGCTCGAAGCGCTCGCGCAGATTCGAATGGAAGACCTCCGACCCCTCCGAAAGATCGGTGCGGTAGGCGATGTACAGCGGAGGCAACTCGACCTGCAGCGGCTCGTAGCGCCCGTAGCCCTGGCGGTCGAAAAGCTCTTTGGAGAAATCCATGTAGACCACGCCTTCGTAGACCTGGGCGACGCGGTCCTGCAGACCGGCGGGGATGCCCAGCTCGCGGTTCTCCACCGCGCGGATCAGATTGGCCAGTTGCGGCTTGGGGATCTCGACGCCGTAGAAGGTCAGCAGGGCGCGCATGCACGATGTGATGATGGCGCTCGATCCCGCCAAGCCGACGAGGTTCGGAATGTTGGAGTTGTAGCGGATGGTGAAATTGCGGTCGTGCAGAACGATCGCCTGTTCGCGGCAATAGTGGTGGAAGCACTTGACGGTCGCCTTGAGCAACCGGATGCCGCCGTAGTAGCCGAACAGCCGCACATCCTCGACCAGATGGTTGATGCTGGAGAAGACCGAGTTGTCGCGCTGCGTCGGCTGGATTTCCAGATCGGGGGATTCGAACAGGATCGTTTCGGCCCGGAAATTATCAAACGTGAAGGCGATGGTCCGGCCGTAGTACCCGTCGGACGGATTGCCCACCAGCGCAGCCCGTGGATAGGCGTGCGTGCGGATCAGCATGTTGCCCCCCTTTCCGGCGCCGGCCGGCCGCGGAGATCGGCGGCCCGCGCCCGCAAGTACGCGGCGAGCACCTCTCGCCACGGTGTCGGCGCCGCGCCCAGCAGCGCCGAAATCTTCGCTTTCGACAGCACCGAGTACATTGGACGGCGCGCCCTCGTGGGATAGGCCGAGGACGGGCAGGGCTCGACGCGGCAGGTTCCCGGCACCAGCCCCAGGCGCGCCCCCTCCTCGGCGATGGCCGAGGCGAACCCATGCCAGGTCGTCTCGCCGCCGTCCGTGACATGGTAGATGCCGGACGCCCCGGGAAAGCGGGCGATCAGTTCGCAGATGACGCGGCAGAGCGAGGAGACACCCGTCGGCGTGCCGTGCTGGTCCGCGACCACGGTCAGGCGTTCGCGTTCGCCCATCAGACGCAGCATCGTGTGCACGAAGTTGTTGCCGTGCTTTCCGTAGAGCCAGGCGGTGCGGAGGATCACCGCGCCGGGGCAGGCCGCCGCGACCCGCCGCTCCCCTTCGGCCTTGGTTTGGCCGTAGACGCCCAGCGGCGCCACCGGATCCTCCTCGGCATAGGGGCGCGACGCCGCGCCGTCGAACACGTAGTCGGTCGAAAGGTGGATCAGCCGTGCGCCGCCGGACGCCGCCGCGCGCGCCAGGTTTTCGGCGCCCTGTGCATTGAGGCGCATCGCCAGAGCGGGCTCGTCCTCCGCCTTGTCGACGGCGGTGTAGGCGGCCGCGTTGACGATCCAGCCCGGATGCCGTCCGCGCATCATGGCCTCGACGGCCCCGGCGTCGGTGATGTCGCATTCGCGGTCGCTCCCCAGCCAGGAAAACCCGCCCGCGTCCAGCGCCTCCGTCAGCCCGCGGCCAAGCATGCCGCGGCACCCGGCCACCCAGACCGGCGCGGCTCCGGCCTGCTGTTGCGAGTTGTTCATGGCGGTACTATACCAATGGCGGGCGAAAAGGGAAACAGGCAACCACGCCATGATTCGGCGTGGCTGGCACCGATCCTGCCAAATGTTGAACCGCCAAGAGTTGTCAACATGCACACACTGTGATATGTTTGTTCCCAATGAAGCCGTACGACTTGGAATGACGAAAAGAACGAGTGGCTCAGAAAAGAACGTGGCCTCACGTTCGAGGACGTTGTCTTTCATCTGGCGCATGGCGGGTTGCTCGATACGATAGAGCATCCCAACCAGCAACAATACCCTGGCCAGCGGATATTCATTGTCGATGTGGAAGGCTATGTCTGTCTCGTGCCCTTTGTCGAGAACGACGAAATGATCTTCCTCAAGACGGTCATACCGAGCCGCAAAATGACGCGACAGTATTTGGGAGGTGATTCAGAATGAAACTGACTCAAGAAGAGAAAAAACTGCTCGATTCCGTTGAGCGGGGAGAATGGGAACGTATTCCGGATTTCCAGCAAGAGGCGGAACGCTACCGTCAATCGGCTCGCGCCACTCTGCGGAAAGACAAACGCGTGAACATCAGAATGGCCGAGCGAGACCTTGTCCGGTTGCAGAAGACTGCTTTGCATGAAGGGCTTCCATACCAAACGCTGCTCTCCAGCATCTTGCACAAGTTCGTCAACGGCCGACTGATCGAAAAACCCGGATGACGGCAGAGCCACGGCCATGGATGATTGTCGATGACCGGCAACGAAACTATGCGAGCCATCGGGGATGTTGCCCTGTGCAGCGCTGCCGTCATCGTGTTCCTTGTTGGGCTCGCTTGACGGGCTGTGCCCCCATAGCTTCTGCGAGGCGCGAAGTGCATAGTGCTATGCAGCATGCTTCTGTCTTTGGCGCTTCAATTGTTTGCCTGCTGAGCTTGTGTCTGATGGTGTCATGCACGAGACCACTGCCAGATAATCCAGACATACGCCCCTACATGGACCTCGCAACGAGTGGATTGTCTTGGGGAAGCCTTGTCAACCAGTTGCCTCGATCCATCATCGTGAAGCAAGTCCGGCACCGCACGGAACACCCCATTCCCAACTATCCAGGCAAGACGGGACCTATGGGACCGCGCATCTCGACGCTGAACGGTCCGGTACGGCCCGTTCTGCAAAATGCCTCACTTGCGGGAACTGCAGCGGTGGCCTACAATTGCGCCCCATTACCGCCTGCACCCGGGACATGCATGTATCGCGAGACATGACCAGGCGGACATCTGTGATCGGCGGGAGGAGCGCGCGTGGACATCTGGCAGCGGACGGCGGTGCAGGGCATCTTCTGGGCGGCGACCGTGCTGACGCTGGTGTTGATCCTGCGCCGCCCCTATCTCGCCATCCGCCTGGGCGGCCGCCACATCCGCATACAGTCCTACTTTCTCGGCGCGCTGCTCGGTCCGGTGCTGATCCTCGGCTTCGGCTTTCTCAGCTACAGCGACGTCGTCCGCGGCATCGCGGGCAGCGGCTCGCTCCAGCCCGGGGGCGTGCTGGCGCTCTTCCTCTCGATGGTCTTCATGAGCATCTTCCTGGACATCACCGGCTTCTTCGAGATGTGCGCCCGCTACGCCCTGCGCACGGCAAAGACCGACGGCCGGCGGCTCTTCCTGGCGCTCTACATCACCGTCTCCATCCTCACCGTCTTCACCTCGAACGACATCGTCGTCCTCACCTTCACCCCGTTTGTCTACTACTTCGCCCGCGCCGCCGGACTCGACCCGCGCCCCTTCCTCGTCGCCGAGTTCTTCGCCGCCAACACCTGGAGCATGCTGCTCTACATCGGCAACCCGACCAACATCCTGCTCGCCGGCGCCTGCGGCATGGATTTCGTGGGTTATTTCCGCCGCATGGCGCTGCCGACGGTGGCGGCCGGCGTCGGCAGCTTTCTGGCGCTGCGCCTCCTCTTCCGCCGGCAGACGGACCGTCCCTTCGCCGCGCCGGTCGACGCCGACCGTCCCGCGGCGGCGCTGACCGACCGCGCGGGAGCGCTGATGGCCGGCCTGCTGCTCGCGGTGTGCATCGTACTGCTGGCGATGGCCCCCGCCCTCGGCCTGCGCATGTGGCCCGTCTCGGTCGTCTGCTCGCTGGCGCTGCTGGCGCTGCTGGCGGCGCGCGACTCCTTTGCCGCCTACCAGCGCCAGCACCTCGGCCCGCTGCGCAACGGCTCGACGCAGCGGACGTTCGCGCGCATGCCGTGGACCGTGGTCCCCTTCGTCGTCTCGCTCTTCATCACCGTCGAGGCGCTCTACCGTTCCGGCGCCACCGCCGCGCTCGGCGCGGTTTTCGCGCGTCTGGCCGCCCATGTGCCGGGTGGCGCCGTGACGGTCTACGGCGTGAGTTCGACCCTCGCCGCCAACCTGCTGAACAACATCCCGATGTCGCTCGGCTTCACCTTCGTCATGAAGGACCTCGCGGGACCCGACCTCTCCGGCGCCGCCTTCGCCACGATCATCGGCTCGAACCTGGGGGCGAACCTCACGCCCCTCGGTTCCCTCGCCGGGATCATGTGGATGGGGATCCTGCGCGAGAAGGATTGCCGCATCTCGTTCCTCCAGTTCGTGAAAGTCGGACTGCTGGTCACCCCGCTGACCCTCGCCGCCGCCCTGCTGACCCTGGCGTTGCAACGGTAACGTCGAGCGCCTGCCACAGTACCCCGTTGGCAGAGCGCTCTGGTTAGCCATTTTCATCGTCCTTTGTATCCGATTCAAATAACCCCAAATAGTCTCTTCTCGCATACAGAATACGGATAACAGAAAGACTTTTCTCTTCTATCCGGTAAAACACAAGGTAGTTCTTGCACTGGATGAACCGGTAGACCTTCAGCATGGGGATGTTCGTCCTCAACTGCGCGCCTGTCTGTGGCATAGAGACAAGCGTCCGAATTTTTTCAAAGACAAGGGCTACAAGATCCGCTGCGGCTTGCGGATTAAACAGATCGTCTGAAATGTACCGCTTGATTTCCTCCAAATCGGCAATCGCTTGCGGTGTGAACCGGACTTTGAACATGGCTACACTCCGAGTTTCTTCATCGCGGAGTCCATGGAGACCCATCCGCATTTCCGGGCGGACTCTTCTCCCTCGGCCAGGGCCGACATGAGTTCCAGTTCGGTGTGCAGTCGCTCGTACGCGCGAATATCAACGATGGCAAAGCGCCCGTGTCCGTTTTTGGTCAAAAAGACGGGAGTGTCGGTTGTGACCTCGCATAAAACGGTGTTGTAATTCCTAAGTTCAGAAATGGGTTTTATTACCGGCATGACAAACTCCTCTTGTTCATGGACAGAATGTAGCTGAATCTAGTGCATAATACAACAGCAAAATGTCTCTCTTTTTTGGCTGACGGCGGTGGTGAGGAACGGAAAATAGTTGCAGAATTTTTTTTGGAAATCGCGCCCTCATTTCACTTTAAGGGGGTGGAGGGGCCGCTCGGCGGTCCCCGCACACCCACCCATGCGGGAGGACGCCATGCGACACTGTCCCTTATTCACTCCGTGTCCCTTATTCACTCCGCGAAAGACGCGGACTCTATTCGCAGGTCAGTTCGGCGGCGATGGCGGCCCACTCCCAGAGCCGCGACGGCTGGTACCGCACGGTGCTGATGTCCTTCAGGATCACCTCCGTGGCGCAGTCGCGAGTCGCGGCAAGCAGCCCGGCGAGATCGCGGCGCACGGCAGCGGGGTCCCATTCGTCCCCCGCGAGGAGCGCCGGGCTGGGCTTCATGGAGTAGACGTAGCGCCGGCCGACAGCCGCGGCCGCCTCGGCGGCGTTGACCCAGGGGCTCATGGAGATGGTTCGGAGGTTCGGGATCTTCGCCAGAATGCCGAGCTTCTTGTCCAGCGGCTCGCAGCAGCCGTAGTACACAAGGCCGAACCGCTTCAAGTACTTCATCTCGTACTGCAGCGCAAACTCTTCGTGCATGGCCGGCGAGACAGCGGAAAAGATCTGCGCCATGGCGCGGCCCCACATGTCGCAGGGGCGGACATGACGCGGATCGAAACCGGCCCGCGGGAGATCGTCCGTGTAGCAGTACCCCCCGCCCAGAACGGTGCTATCGTTGTTTGGCGACAGCAGGTTCAGACGTTCGAACTGATCGAGCCGGGTCAGATATGTCTGCGTCATGCGATCGATGACCTTGTGCACGAACCGGGGACGTTCGGATAGGGCCAGAAGGGACTGTTCCACCCCGATGAACCGGACCAGCTCGTCCCAAGGCGCGATCGACGTCTGCCGGACACCGGTTTTCCGCACCGGAATGACGCCGTCAAATACCTCACAAAGGCAGGCATATCGCCGTTCCGTGGCCTCGGGATCCAGAGTGATCGTCGGCATCTGAATCTTCGCGATGTCGTCCTCGCAGGCGATCTGCACATTGAAGTGCCTGGAGACGACGCTGCTCAGGGGATCGGTTTGGACGGTCTCCACGTCCTCGCGGATGCCGATGCCGGAGTCGTGGTACGCGATGGGACACGGGACATAGGGTTCGACGACCATGTCACCTTGCAGGTGATCCCACTGGTAGATCGTCCGCCGCAGTCCCTGTTCGACGTTCTGCAGAAAGGGATCCCGGGTGCGGAGAGTCAATTCGTCGTTCACGTTCATCTCGTGCCAGGGGATCTCGAAGATCCAGACCATCGGCTTGACGGGATCGAGCCCGTTCATCCGCTTCCACATCCGCCGGCGCGTTTCCTGGATCGGCAGGGCGGCGATTTCCGCGATGCGCCGTCCCAAGGCCCGCAGAACAGCCTTCTCTTCTTTTGTTGGCCCCATGACAGGTATCCCTATCCACCCACACCGGCGGTAATCATAGGGACATACCAAGCTGGCTGTCAAGGATTGCGCCAGCAAAACGTTTGAAATGCGGCCGCAAAAAGGCTATCTTTGCGCGCGTATCGTATAACTCCCGGTAGGGTCGACCCATGCACGCACCCGAAGAACGCATTGACTGCCTCCTCTCCCTCCCCGCCGCGGGTGTCGCCGGCTTCCGCCCCTGGAGCCCGGCCGCGGCCGCGTATTTTGTCACCTCCGACCCGCCGGGGAGCCAGCTCGGCTCCGGCGGCGGCACCGCCCACGTGCTGCACCAAGCGTGGCGGGAGGCGCCGGCCGCCTCCTTCGAAGCCTGGCTGCAGGAGTCGCGCAAGCTGATCGTGCACGGCAGCGGACAAAGCCGCCGCCTGCCGGCCTACGCCGCCGAAGGGAAGCCCCTGCTTCCCCTGCCGCTCCTGCCGGCGGTCGCCGGTCAGGCGCCCGACCAGCGGCTGGTCGACCTGCAGCGCGATGTCTACCACCGCATTTTCCGCCACGCCCCGGCCGCCTACCGCGTGATGATCACCTGCGGCGACGTGCTGCTGACCCACGACGCCTCCACCCCCGTCTTCCCCGACGCCGACGTGCTGATCGTCGGCATCCGCTCGACCCCCGACGAAGGGAGCAGCCACGGCGTCCTGTTCTGCCGCGACGCCGAATCGTGCGTCCTCGACTTCTTCCTGCAGAAGCCGCCGCCCGAAAAGACCCGGGCGCTCGCCGAGTCGCGTCCGTTCTACCTCGACACCGGAGTCTGGCTGCTGAGCGCCCGGGCGGTCGGCGTGCTGCTGCGCAGGTGCGGCTGGGATCCCTTGCGGCAGTCCTATGCCGCGGGCTCCCCTGATCGCTACGAGCTGTTCGACCGTTTCGGCCTCGCCCTCGGCGCCGATCCGGTCGCGCCCGATCCCGAGATCTCGGCGCTCAAGGCGGCGGTCCTGCCACTGCCGGCGGGCCGGTTCTTCCACTTCGGCAGCAGCCGCAGCATCCTCACCTCGTCAGTGGCGCTGGCCGACGCGGCCGAGCGCGCCCGCGCCGTGGGGCTCGGCCCCGCCCCCGCGCGCGACCACTGCGTCCTCCTCCACGCCGAGGTGCGGACGCCGCTGAACGGCGCCAACCGCCTGCTTTGGATCGAAAACGCCTTCATTCCCGCCACCTGGACGCTGCGCGACCGCCACATCCTCACCGGCATCCCCGAAAACACCTGGGCCGTCGACCTCCCCTCGGGCGTCTGCGTCGATTGCGTCGGCGTGCGCGGCGCCCCGGGCGTTTGCCTCCGCGTCTACGGCTTCGACGACCCCTTCCGCGGTGCGCTGGGCGATGCCGCCACGCTGTGGCAGGACCGCCCCTTCGCCGCGTGGCTGGCGGACCGCGACCTCACCCTGGAAGACGCCGGACTCGACGCCCGCTGGCTCGCCCTGCCGCGCCTCTCCGCCACCGACCTGCTGCGGCGCGCCGATACCGCCGCGCGCGCCGCCGCGCGCGCCGCCGCGGCCGCCCGCGCCTTCGCCGCCCTGCCGCCGGAGCGCTGGCGGGAGCAGTGTTTGCGGCTCGACCTCGAAGCGGTGGCCCGCCGCGCCGAAGCGGACGGCACCGCCGTGCCGCCGCCGCTCGAAGCGGCGGCCGACGGCCGCGTCGCCGAGCTGGCGCTGGTGCACGACGCTGCTCTGCGCGACCGGTTGGCGCCCGCGGCGCAACGGGAAAACCGCGCCGTCCACCGGCTGCGCGACCTGCTCGTAGCCCGCCTCGCCATCGCCCCCGTGGCGCCGCGACGCGCCGTCGGCGAAGACCAGATCGTCTGGGGCCGCGCCCCCGCCCGCCTCGACTTCGCCGGCGGCTGGACCGACACCCCGCCCTACTGCCTGGAGCACGGCGGACGTGTCGTCAACCTGGCGATCAACCTCAACGGACAACCGCCGGTGCAGGCGTTCGCGCGCGTCTGCAACGAACCGCATTTGGTGATCCGCAGCATCGACCTGGGCGTCGGCGAGGTGATCGCGACCACCGAGGACCTCCTCGCCGAGGAGCGTCTCGGCAGCGGCTTCGGCATCGCCCGTGCCGCCTTCCGCCTCGCCGGCTTCGACCCCGCCTTCAACGCCTCGGGCCGCCGGCTGCCGCTGGACCGCTTCCTGCGCGAGACCTTCGGCGGCGGCATCGAGCTCACGCTGCTCGCCGCCATTCCCAAGGGGTCGGGCCTCGGCACCAGCAGCATCCTCGCCGCCACGCTGCTCGGCACGCTCGGCCAGCTCGCAGGCCTCGACTGGAGCGAGCAGGACCTCTTCAGCCGCACCTTGGCGCTGGAACAGATCCTCACCTCGGGCGGCGGCTGGCAGGACCAGGTCGGCGGCATCGTCGGCGGCCTGAAACTCGTCGAGAGCGCCCCCGGCCTGCTGCAGAAACCCGTCACGCGCTGGCTGCCGGCGCAGACGCTGGAGACGGCGATCGCCGACCGCCGCTTCCAGCTCTACTACACCGGGCTGACCCGCGTGGCGCACAACATCCTGGGGGAAATCGTCAAGGGGCTCTTCCTCAACGACGCCGCGCGTCTGCGCATCATCGAGGAGATCGGCCTCAACGCCGACTTCGCCAGCGAGGCGCTGCAGCGGCACGACTGGAGCCGCTTCACCGAGGCGGTCCGCCGCAGCTGGCTGCTGAACCGGCTGCTCGACGGCGGCACCAACCCGCCCGAGGTACAGGCAATCATCGACCGTGTCGCCCCGTGGCTCGCCGCGGTCAAGCTCGCCGGCGCCGGCGGCGGGGGCTACATGGTCCTGCTGGCCGACTCGCCCGCAAACGGCCTGCGCCTGCGGCAGGCGCTGGAGAGCAATCCGCCCAACGGCCGCGCCCGCTTTGTCGAGGTCTCGATCTCGCACACCGGCCTCGAAATCACCCGCAGCTAAGGAACCCGCCATGCGCATCTCCGTCCCCGGACGCATCTGCCTCTTCGGCGAACACAGCGACTGGGCCGGCACCTACCGCCGGATCAACGCCGATATCCCGCCCGGCGCCGCGATCATCACGGGCACCAACCAGGGGATCCACGCCGAGGTCGCGCCGCACCCCGACCGTCTGGTCGTCCGCGCCACGCTCGACGACGGCACGCGCGTCCCCGAGTGGTCGGTTGCGATGACCGCCCCGGCCCTGCTCGCCGCCGCCCGCGAAGGCGGCTTCCACAGCTACGCCGCAGGCGTCGCCTACCAGGTTTTGATCAGCCACAGCGTGCGCGGGCTGGTGATCGACAACGACCGCACCGACCTGCCGGTGAAGAAGGGACTCAGTTCGAGCGCCGCCGTGTGCGTACTCGTCGCGCGCGCCTTCAACCGCGTCTACGACCTCAAGCTCACCGTGCGCGGCGAGATGGAACTCGCCTACCAGGGCGAGATCACGACCCCCTCGCGCTGCGGCCGGATGGACCAGGGGTGCGCCTACGGCGAGCGGCCGATCCGGATGACCTTCGACGGCGACCGGATCGACGTCGACGAACTGGCCGTCGGCGGCGACATCCACATGGTGATCGTCGACCTCCACGCCGCCAAGGACACGCGCGAGATTCTCAACCGCCTGAACCATTGCTACCCCTTTGCCGAGGACGAGACGGCGCGCCGCGTGCAGCGCTATCTCGGCGAGATGAACCTCGAGACGGTCGGCGAG
>CAYVKQ010000012.1:0-21598 GCA_964451945.1 uncultured Lentisphaerales bacterium | reverse complement strand
GGCAGGTAATCCGCGTCCGGTAGGCCCCCTTGTGCGCGCGCACGATCCGCATCGAAGTCGGCTCCCCCACCACGACCGACGCGCCGGGGGGCAGGACGCCGGCGAGGGTGCGCGCGCCCTCGCCGCCCGTTTCCTCGCAGCAGGTGCTGACGAAGAGGACGTCGCACGGCAGAGGGCCGCGCGCCAGCGCCGCGCGGATGCCCAGCAGCATGGCGGCCATCGCGCCCTTGGTATCGCACGAGCCGCGGCCGTGGAAACGGCCGGCGGCGGCGTCATGGCGGCTCGCCACCGTCCCGCCGATGGTATCGCCGTGCGCCTCGAGCACACGCGCCCGGCCGGGATCTTTCCCGGAGAAGTGCGCACGGAAGTTGACCCGGCCGGGGCGCACCTCGTCAATGAAGGTCGTCGCGCCCCAGGCGCGCGTCAGACCGGCCAGAAAGGCGGCCTGCGCCGCCTCGCCGGCATGGGTGTCGAAGCCCACCAGGCGCGTCAGCAGTTCCAACAGCTCGCGTTCCATTCTCCACTCCTTCTTCGTGTTCTGCCGGGGATTCGCGGGACAATCAACCGCCCAGTTCCGTTCCGGCGGAGGCGGCAGCCGCGTCCGGGTTGCGTTCGCAGAAGCGGGCGCCGACCGCCCGCAGCCAGTCATCCAGCAAGCGCCGCAGGGCGCGGACCCGTTCCGGCTGTTCGGCGGCGCGGTCGCGGCATTCGCCGATGTCCTCGGCGAGGTTGTACAGCTCGACCCGCTCGTCCTCGTACCAGCGGATGAGTTTCCAGTCGCCGTCGCGGACCGCGGCGGCGGGCGTTCCCCCCTGGTTGCCGTAGTGGGGATAGTGCCAGTAGAGCGGCCCCCGCTCCCAGGCGGTGTCGCCCGCGAGGGCCGGTACGAGGCTCCTGCCGTCGACGTGCTGTTCGGGGCGGAGCGGGAGGCCGGCGGCTTCGAGCAGGGTCGGGTAGACATCGGTCGAGGTGCAGCACGCACGGCAGACGCTGTCGGGACGGACCACGCCGGGCCAGCGGACGATGAACGGCTCGCGGATGCCGCCCTCGTTCATCCACCCCTTCCCTTCGGCGAGGGGGAGGTTGCTGGTCGGGGAGCCCTCGGAGGTGGCCAGGCCGCCGTTGTCGCTCGTGTAGATCACCAGCGTCTCTCCGGCCAGCCCCTGGCGGTCGAGCTCGTCCAGCACGCGGCCGATGTTCGTGTCCATGGTCTCGACCATGGCGGCGTAGACGGGATGGGACTGGACGATCCGCCGCTGCACGTTCAGGTGGCTCTTGCGCGTACAGGGGAAGGGCTCGCCCTCGACCACCGCCTGTGCCTGATCCAAGTGCAGCCGCTTCGCCTTCTCCTCGTATTTGCGCACCAGTTCCGGCTTGCCCTGGAGCGGCGTGTGGACGTCGTACGCCCAGAAGTTGAGAAAGAACGGCTTGGCCGGATCGCGTTCGCGGATCAGGTCGATCGCCCGGTCGGTGAGGTGGTCGGTCAGGTGGGTGCCGGCCGGAACGTCGTCCCCCGGCAGATTCGGAATCTGCCACGGCGCGAAGTAGCCTTTGCCGGGGCTGCCCCACTCGCAGCCGCCGACGTTGACGTCGAACCCGTAGTCCTCGGGGCGGTGGCCGGGACCGCCGAGATGCCACTTGCCGACGTGCCATGTCTGGTAGCCACCCTGGCGCAGCGCTTCGGCGACGGTGACCTCGCCGGCGGGAAGCCCCTTCAGATAGGGCGCGTCGATCAAGACCCCTTTGAGGGGATGGACGTGACAACCCGAGTCGATCCAGTCGGTCACCCCGACACGGGCGGGAACCTTGCCGGTCATCAAGCTCGCCCGCGACGGCGAACAGACCGGGCAGGCGGCGTAGGCATCGGTGAAGACCGTCCCCTCCCGCGCCAGCCGGTCGAGGCAGGGCGTCTCGTAGAATGTGCTGCCGTAGCGCGCCGTGTCGCGCCAGCCGAAGTCATCGGCGACGATCAGGATGATGTTCAGGGGCTGTTTCATGGTGCAAGGATCATAGCCCAAGGCCGCGGCCGGTTACAGGCGGAAATGCGGCGTGCGCCGCCTCAGACCGCATCCCCGATGCGGATCACGGCGGCGGACATCGCCGGAACGGTTTTGCGGACGCACAACACGCCGCCCGTCATCCTCGCCTCGGCGCCCGCGACACGCGTGTCGCCGTCGTCCATCCGCAGGATGGCGGCGTCGATGCGCGCCTCCAGCGTCCGCTCGCCGTCGCCGACGTTGAACAGCAAGAGCACCCCGCCCGCGCATCCGGGCAGCGTGTGCAGGTGCATGTGCTCGTCAAGCCCGTGAAAAACGCCGCGCACGAAGAACGGCTTCAGGCGCCGGTAGAGCGCCAGGCTCTCGCGGTAGGCGGCGAACCGCCTTTCGGGGTCGTACGCGGCGTCGTTCTTGTGGAAAACCGAATCCGATCCGTACTTGCCGCCGATCCCCAGATGGCGGACGGTGGAGGCGGCCCACCAGAAAAAGAGGCAGTTGTCGTTGTCCGCCGCCATGGTGATATGCAGGTAGAGGGGAATGTCGCAAGCGAGGTTGTAGTAGTAAAGCGCCAGCGCCCTCCCGCTCTTCAGATCGTTGAGGCAGCTCCACATGTACTCGAAACCCCAGTTCTCGTCGTACGCGCCCTGCGCGCCGAACCCCTGCTGGAAATAGGTCGGGACGTAGACGCACGTGTGCCAGGGCCAGACGGGGTCGTGGCATTCCACCGTGAGTCCGGGGCAGCGCCGCTTCAGCTCGCGGCATAGGGCATACACCGCGCGCGCGTGGTCCGAGGCGGTCGTCGGCACGGCATGCCCGTGGCCCGGATCGGTGCAGGGACCGCGCCAGTCCATTTCGTCGATCATCAGGAAACGCGCGCCTTGGCGGGCGATGTCCGCGATCCGGTCGCACTTCCGCTGCCAGATCTCTGGGTCGCACAGGCAAAGCTCCCAGAACGTCAGTCGGTTCTGCGTGACCGGCCCCGCGGTCCCCGTCTCGTGCCGCACCCATCCGCGCCGCTCCCAATGGTCCCGGTAGCACCGCAGAATCGAGCGGAAACCCAGTTGCAACCCGTAGTCGTCGCGGAGCCGAGCGACCAGGGAGGCGGCGGTGCCGAGCCGTTTCTCATCCCAAAGGGTCGCCCCTTCGGCCACCTCCCAGCCCGGGTCGAGATAGAGCAGTTCACAACCGCACGCACGGGCCTTCGCGGCCTCGGCCATCAAGGCGTCGCGCGTGTAGTGCGCCGCCAAGGCCTGCGGGTCGGAGTGGTGCCAACCAACATCGTAGAGCTCGTTCCAGTTGACGGGAGGATTGTAGTCGGCCGGGAAGCCGTGGCCGCGCGCGCGGAGCAGTCCGCGATAGCCGACAAACGCCGCTTCGATCGGCCCGTCCACGATCCGGTAATGGGTGGTGCCAAAGGTGAAGGAGGCCCCCGCCTCCAGCACGTGCCCCCTTGCGGGTTCGCGGTAGAGGCACGTGCCGACGCCGCCGAACCGCAGGGCTTTCTCCCCGTCGCGCGCAAACGGCGCGGCGACCGAGAGCTCGATGTCGGCGTTGTTGTACTTGGCGACGAGCACCCCCTGCCCCTCCGCCCACCACGCCCACGCCTCGGAACGAAGACGCCCCTCCTCCACAAGCTCCGGTTCGGGCCGGGTCTCCTCGCGGTAGACGGCATTCTGAAAGCGCCCTTCGGCCAGCGCCGCCGCGCTGTAGTCGTGCCGGCTGCCGTCGAGCTGGACGCGGAACGGGATGGCGCAGAGCCGCCACCCGGCCCGGTTCCCGAGCGTCGCGGAAAAGCCCAGCCCGATGTCCGCCAGGGTGACCGCCTCGGATGCGAGGTTGCGGAAGGCGACGGTTTCGTCGAGTCCGTCCGGTGTTTTCTGAAACAGATGGGTGACTTCGATCTGCAGCGGATCGAGCACGCCCTGGATACGGACGCGTTCCCCGTCCGCGCAGACACTCCGGCGCGCGAGGCCGTCCGCGACCGCCTCGCGGCCCGACCGGGTGCCGCGGACCCGGTACACGTACGGACCGTCGGCAAACACCGTGCCCTGCGCGCCGCACCACAGCCGCCCGGTCTCCGCATCCCACTGAAGCATGGCCGACTCTCCTCTGCCTCACCCTTCAGGCGAGGACTTTGCAGTACGTGACACGGTCGTCGCCGACGTCGTAGAAGTCTTCGAGGACTTCGGCGCGGTCGAAACCGGTCCGCTGGTAGAAGCCGCGGGTCGGCGCGTACTGCGGCCGGCCCGAGGTCTCGGCGTAGAGGCGTGTGCCGCCGCGGCGGAGCACCTCCTCCTCCGTCTTGTGCAGCAGCGCGCGGCCGAGGCCGCCCCCCTGCGCCGCCGGATCGACGGCGATCCAGTAGAGGTCGTAGCTGGTGCGGGTGCAGGGGATCGGCCCGAAGCAGCTGTAGCCGACGACCGCTCCCGCCCGTTCGGCGAAGACAAAGAAATAGCCCGATCCCTCGCCCTTGGCGAGCCGCTCGTCGACCAGCTCCTGCGCCACGGCGACCTCGTCGTCATGGAAAAACCCGGTCGCGGCGACGATCCGCCGCACCGCCGCCGCGTCGTCCGGACGCACGTCGCCGCGGAAACGGATGCCGGACGGCGGGGCGACAGCCGGTGGGGCCGACGTTGCACGGCGGCCGCCCTGCCGCAGCGCGGCGGCGACGAGGCCGCACACCGCGTCGCCGTAGGAAATGCCGGCGGCCTGCAACGCGGCGGCGAAGCCGCCGTCGGGCGCGAGGCAGGGGTTGGCGTTGACCTCCAGCACCGACACCTCGCCCGCCGCGTCGGCGCGGAAATCGACCCGCGCGTATCCGGCGAGGCCGAAGAGCCGCCAGCAGTCCCGGGCGAGCGCTTCGAGGCGCGCGCAGAGGCAGGACTCGGCGGCGCGGTCGACAAAGCGGCGGACGGTGTGCCCGCATTCGAACGTCGCCTCGTTCCACTTCGCGTCGTACCCGACGATGCGCGGCTTCTGTGGCGGATAGTCGACAAAGACCAGCTCGGCCGGCGGCAGCACGCGAAGCGCGCCGGAGGCGGTCTCCAGCAGCGCAAGGTTGAACTCGCGGCCGTCGAGGAAGCGCTCGGCGAACCAGCCGCGCCCGCGCCCCGCCGCCACGCCGGCGGCCTCGGCCGCGGTCACCCCGCGCAGCACGGAGGCGTCGTCGAGACCGACCGAGGCGTGCTCCCATACCGACTTGACGATCCAGTCGGCGGCGGCGCCGCCGGGCGGCGCGGGATCCTCGCCGCCCACCCACGGCGCAGTGGGGATGCCGGCTGCGCGCAGCATCCGCTTGGCCAGCAGCTTGCCCGAGGTCAGGAACTGCGCCGCGGCCGAATTGCCGGTGACGGGGATGCCGGCGGCCTCCAGCGCCGCCGGCGGCAGGTGGATCAACCGCCCGTTGCCGGCAAGGCTTTCGACCAGGTTGAAGACGACGTCGGCGCCGCGAACCGCAGGGTGGTCGAGCAGCGCCTGCAGGTTCAGGCTGCACGCGACCGTGCGCACCTCGTGCCCGGCGGCGGCGAGCGCCGCGCCGACGGCGGCCGCCTCGTCCAGCACGTCGCGCTCGTCGGCCGGCGCGTCGTCCGGTACCTGCTGGTGAACCACGGCGATTTTCAGACGCATACCGCTCCCGGCCCGCTAGAACTGGAGATCGTCATGGACGCCGGCCAGACCGAACCGGTCCTCCATGCCGCGCAGGGTGAGCACCAGCCCCAATTTGAAGTTAGCTTCCTCGACCCGGCCGTTGATGTCGGTCCATTCGGGCTCGTAGCCCGTGCGCACCTGGAACGCGAGGCAGTCGAGGCGGTACTCGACGTACCCCATGATCTCCTGCAGCCGTCCCTGTTCGTATTCGTAGCGCACCTCGCACCCGGCCGACCAGATGTCGTTGAAGAGGTGCCTGGCGCCGGCGTAGAGCAGGTGCGCCGCGGGCTCCCTGGTCCAGACGCCGAACGCGTCGAGCGTCACATCGTGACGGTAGAAATGACCGGCGCTCAGCTCCCAGCGCGGATGGCTCCAGGTGAAGCCGTTGTCGGCCAGGCGCAGCTCGTTGTCCTCGGGATCGTACTCCATCGCCGTCCGCAGCCGGAAATTCTTGACCGGCTTGGCCTCCACGACGCCGCCGACGATGCGCACACCCTGCGGTTCGCCGTCGCTGCCGAAGGTGTAGGCCGAGTAGAGATCGGAGTCGACGACGGTCTGCAGCTGCTTGTCGGCGTCGGGATGCTGCAGCGCGTTGCGCACGCCGAGGCGGACGCCGTGCCACTGGCGCCAGAGCGGCACGCCGTCGAAGCCGAAGCCGTCGCGCCATTCGAGTCCCGAATCGACGCGGTCGAAGACGTAGTTCTCGCCGTCCTCCAGATCGTGCGGCCGGGGGATCCAGCTGTAGTCGGCATACGGTTCGACGATGTGGCGGTAGGCGCCCACCGTCCCGATGGCCTTGGCCGAGGCCTCGGCGCCGAGCTCGAAGAGGTTGCGGACGTTGCCGGAGTCTTCGACCCAGGCGTGGCGGTAGTAGGTGCCGCGGTAGCCGGCGCGCGGCACGAGCCGCACTACACCGAGCCAGAAGGGCAGCGAAAGCCGGTGGGCAGTGTCGGCGCGGAACACGGCGTACTCGGGGCCGCGGAGCGGCAGGATGCCCGGATCTCGCGGCGCAGTCTGCTTCTGCAGGTAGCCGGCGCGGTTCTGCGACTCGTAGTAGAGGCCGGGCAGCAGCGGCTGCGGCATCACGTTCAGCCACGCCTCGGGCAGCCGCCGCACGCCGTCGTAGAAGTCGTCGAGCGGACCCGACACCGTGACGCCGCCCGCGGCATCGGACTCGCGGTGGGTGTAGGAGACGACGTTGTCGGGCTGGACCGAGCGGCGGTATTCCGCCTCGAAGAACTCCTCCAGAAACTCCGAATCGCTCAAAGCCTGCCCCTTGACGAACACGCGGTCCTTCGGGGTCAGATCGGCCTCGTGCGACAGCGCGATGCGGCTGCGGTCGTTGCGCGCGTCCCGGCCGGGGTAGTGGCGCAGCCGCTCGGGGTCCTCGTCCTGCGCGTAATAGAGCTGCAGCCCGCCCTTGCCGAAGCGGCCGAAATCCCAACGGAAATCGTGCCCCGCGCCGACGCCCCGCTTGCTGCGGAGGTCGAAGCGGGCCTGGCCGGTGAGACCGAGCCCGTCGGGTCCGTGCAGGTAGGGGTAGACATAGCGGCCGAGGGCGAAGACGCCCCAGTCCGAGGTGTACCCCGGCAGGAGGCGGACGCCGTAGTGGGTGTCGAGGTCGCGGTACCAATAGGGGACGTAGGCGACGGGGACGCCGAAGAACCAGACCGCGCCGTGCCACGCCGAGAGCGAGCGGCTGGGGCGGTAGGTCACCTCGCCCGTCGTCAGGTGCCAGTGCCAGAAGTCGGGGGCGTTGGTGCAGGTGCTCATGCGGACGCCCTTGAACACAATGTCCCCGTCGGGGCGGCGTTCGCTGCGGTCGGCCTGGACCGTGAACCGCCCGGCCTTCACCTGGCTGGCGTCGGCCAGCCCGGCACCGGTGCGGTGGTTGAAGGCAAGCCGTTCGCCCGTCCACTCGGCGAACCCGGGGCGCGACAGCCGCACGTTGCCGCGCGCCTGCACGTCGCCGGTCTGCTGGTTGAGCGTGACTTCGTCGGCGTGCACCACCAGCGACGAGTTGCTGATGGTGACGCCGCCCGATCCATTCCAGATGCCGGTGCGGTTGTCCATCCGGTGCTTTTGCGCCTGGACCGTGACCGGTTCGTCGGGATTGATGAACCCGAGCTTCTCGGCGGCCTGCCGGATGCGGTCCTGCGCCCCGGCGGCGGCCGCCGCCAGCACCAGCGCGCAGCCGAGCCCCGCGGTCCAACGATTCCTGCGTCCCATATCACACCCCGCTTGCACGAGCCCCACCGGTTCAGTTCCCTTTCGGATCACCGACAGAATACAACACCTTCCCCGTCGCTGTCTCCATAATCTGGAACGACTCGGGGTGGCGGTAGGGCTCGGAACGGAAGGCCAGCTTGCCGGGATAGTTCTCCTGCAGCTCCACCAGCATCGCCTCGTCGGTCGAGCGCAGCCGCTCCAGCACCAGCGGTGCGATCAGCACCTGCAGGTCGCAGGGGTTGTTCTCCTTGCGGTTCTTGCGCATCACCGCGGCGATCTGGCGCTGGATGTCGACGCTGAGCGACAGCGGCGACTTGATCACGCCGTGCCCCCTGCAGTAGGGGCAGTCGACGTAGGTCTGCGAAAGGATGCTCTCCTCCTGGCGCTGCCGCGTCATCTCCATCAGCCCCAGTTCGGAAATCGCCAGCACATTGGTGCGGGCGCGGTCGCGCTTGAGGGCGGCCTTCATCGCCTTGTAGACGGCGGCCTGGTGTTTGCGCGACTTCATGTCGATGAGGTCCACCACCACGAGGCCGCCGATGTTGCGCAGGCGGAGCTGCCGCGCGACCTCGTCGACCGCCTCGAGGTTCACCTCCAGGATCGCGTCCTCCTGCGACCCCTTGCCGCGGTGGCGGCCGGTATTCACGTCGATGGCGATCATCGCCTCGGTCTCGTCGATCACCAGGTAGCCGCCCGACTTGAGGGTGACCTTGCGCCGGAAGGCCTCGTCCAGCTGCCGCGCCACGCCATAGTGCTCGAAGATGGGGAGCTGGCCGTCGTAGTGGGCGATCACGCCCTTGGCGCGGCGCGAGATGCGGCCGGCCACGGCGCGGATGCGCTCGTAGTCGTCGGCGTCGTCGATCATCACGCGGTCGATGTCCTCGGTGAGCCAGTCGCGGACGATCCGCTCGATCAGGTCGGGCTCCTGGTAGACGCAGTCGGGAGCGCGCATCTCCCTGATGTTCTTCTGCAGGTCCTCCCAGATCGAAAGGAGGTTGCGCAGGTCGCGGGCGAATGCCCGCTTGCTGGCGCCGGCGCCGGCGGTCCGCACGATCAGGCCGGTCTCGGCGGGAAGCGGCAGGCGGTCGAGGATCCGCTTCAGGCGCTGGCGCTCCTTGGCGTCGCCGATCTTGCGCGAGACGCCGCGCAGCTTGCAGCCGGGCATCATCACGAGGTAGCGGCCGGGAATGCTCAGGTTGGCCGTCACCCGCGGCCCCTTGGTGCCGATCGGCCCCTTCGTCACCTGGACGATGATCTCCGAACCCGGGGGAAACCGTTTGGCGATCTCCTCGTTGGAGACGCGGCGGCGGCGCACATGGCTGCCGCGGTCGTCGTCCTCGTCCAGCCGGCCGTCGTCGTCGGGGATCATGTCCCAGTAGTGGAGGAAGGCGTTTTTCTTCAGGCCGATGTCGACGAAGGCGGCCTGCAGGTCATGCTCCAGATTCTGGATGCGCCCCTTGTAGATGCTTCCGACCAGCCGGTCTTCGGCGGGATGCTCGACCTGGAACTCCTCGATGTGGCCGCTCTCCACGACCGCCACCCGGGTCTCCAGCTTCTCGGCGTTCACAATGATCTCGCGTTTCGGCTCCCTGCGCCGGAACAGACTGAACACGATATCCAACCCTGCCATATTCCTCTCCCTATTCTCCGCTGAAATGCGGCGTGTGATCCCGACCGTGGACGGCCACACTCTGGACCAGTCCGTAAGCGGTCATCATCGTCAACAAGAAGGTCCTGCCGTAACTGATGAACGGCAGCGGCAGACCGGTGACGGGCAGCAGCCCGACGGTCATGCCGATATTCACCACCATGTGGCAGAACGTCACCGTCGCCACACCGGTGCAGAGCAACCGGCCCGCACCGTCCGTGCACACATAGGCCACCGCCAGCGTCGGAATCACGATTCCGGCGAACAGCAGCAGAACAATCAGCGATCCCGCGAACCCCGTCTCCTCGGCGAGGACCGAGAAGATGAAATCGTTGCTCGCGACCGACGCGGGCAGATAGCCCAGCAGATTCTGATCCCCTTTCAGATACCCCTTCCCCCAGACGCCGCCGGAACCGACGGCGATTTCGGACTGTCGTTTGTTCCACCCGCGCCCAAACGGGTCGCGGTCCGGAAAGAGAAACACCACCAGCCGGGCGCGCTGGTAGTCGTTCAGCGGCAGCGCCCGGCGCACCCGCTCGCGGAAGGCGGGGCGGACATCCGGACTCTCCGACGCCGTCAGCAGCCCCAGGAGCAGCACCACGGCCAGCGCCGCGGCGCCGACCGTCAGGCCGACGGCCCGCGGCGCGACCCGCGCCACAAAGAGCATGGCGAACAGCGGCGGAATGAAGACCAGCGCCGTGCCGAGGTCGGGCTGTTTCAGAATCAGCGCCAGTGGCGCCGCCGTCACGGCGAGCGCCAGCAGATAGGTCTTCCAGCCGCGCGGCGCGCTGCGCCGTCCGAGCAGCTGCGCCAGGACGATAAGGGTGGCCAGCTTGGCGGCCTCGGCGGGCTGGATGCCGCCGATCCAGCGCCGCGCACCCAGGGTTGTCTCGCCGAAGAGGAGCGTCAGCGCCAGCAACCCCAGGGCGCCGGCGTAGAAGAGCCAGCCCCAGCGGAGAACGACGCGGTAATCGAGGTAGGCGAGCCCCAGACAGATCGCGAGGCCGGCCGCCCCCATCTGCGCGTGCAGCAGGTAGAGGCGGCGCAGGGCGTCGACCTCGCGGATGGAGCTGGCGCTGTAGATGAAGGCCACGCCCACCAGGAGGGCGCCGGCCATCGAGACGAGCAGCGTGATGTTGAGACGCGCCGCCCAGCCGCCGAAACCGAGGGTGTCGTCGCTCATGCCGCCTCCTCCGCCGCCGGCGGCCCGGCTTCGGGCGCTTTCGGATGACGGGGCGGCTCGTCTTCGTCCTCGGGCGGCAGATCGGGCGCGGCGCCGAAGATGGCGGTCAGCACCCGGCGCACGAGCGGCGCCGCCGCCAGTCCGCCGGTGTCGGCGGCGTCCTCGACCACCACGGCCAGCGCCACGGTCGGCGCCTCGACGGGGGCGTAGGCGATCATCCAGGCGTGCCGCTTGAGATGTTCTCCGATCCCGTACTCGGCGGTCCCGGTCTTGCCAGCCGCCGCCACGGCGCTGCCGCGCGCGCGGCGCCCGGTCCCCTCGCGCACCGCGTCTTCGAGTCCGCGCCGCACCAGGTCCAGCTGTTCCGGGCGCCAGGGGACGGTTCGCACCACGGCGCCGCCCTGGGTCTCGGACTGCACGATGCGGGGGCGCAGCACCCGTCCGCCGTTGGCCACGGCCGCGGTCGCCACCGCCATCTGCAGCGGCGTGGCCAGCACGTCGCCCTGGCCGATGCTCATGAGACAGGTGTCTCCCAGTCGCCAGACGTCGCGGTAGACGGCGCGCTTGCGCGCCTCGTCCGGAACCAGTCCCTCCTCTTCGCCCGGAAGGTCGATCCCCGTCCTCTCGCCCAACCCCAGGACACGGGCCATGCGGCGGATCGGCTCGGCGCCGATCGCGGCCGCCGTCTGGCAGAAATAGCCGTTGCACGAGACCCGCAGCGCCTCGCGCAGACCGACCTCGCCGTGATGCTCGTTGAAGGCGCAACTGATCGGCCGCGGATTGAGCTCGTAGGTGCCGGCGCAGGCGTAGGTCGCCCCGGGATCGAACCCGTCGACCCCCATCGCCGCCAGAGCGACGACCATCTTGAAGGTGCTGCCCGGCGGGTAGCGCCCCTGGATCGCGCGGTTGAAGAGCGCCTGCCCCGGCGAGCGCTGCAGCGCCAGCCAGTGGGCCCGCGTCGGCGCGGGCGAGAGCGTGTTCGGGTCGAACGCGGGCGCGCTGGCCAGCGCCAGCACGTCGCCGTTGCGCGTGTCCAGGACGACGCCCGCGCCGACCTGCCCGGCGAGGGCGCGCTCCAGTTCCCGCTGCAGCGCGGCATCCAGGGTCAGGTTCAAGTCCCGCCCCGGCTTCGGCTCCGTCCCCTGGAGCTCCACGCGGCGGTAGCCCGAGACATCCACCCGGAGCAACTGGCACCCGGGAACCCCCTCCAGCAGACTGTTGTACTGGGCCTCGATTCCCGACCGCCCGTACATCCCCATCAACACGTAGTGGTAGCGTTCGTCATTGGCCGGCTCGGGCATCTCGCGGCCGGCGTAGCCGAGAACGTGGGCGGCGAGGGCGCCTTGCGGATAGACCCGTTCGGGGCGGACGTAGACATCCATTCCCCGCAGCGCCGTCAGCCGCTCCTCGAACCGCGCCAGCGTCTGCTCGTCGACATTCTCCCAGGCGAGCAGCGGCAGCGGCAGCCGCTTGCGCACGTGGATGGCGATCGCCTCGCGCGTCAGCGTGCGCGGCTGTCCGATGATCGCCGCCACGTGGTCGAGCTGCGTCTCGACCGCGTGGATCGTGTTGCTCCAGCCGCCGGGGCGGCGCAGTTCCTCGACAAAGACGGCGAGGCAGAGATTCGGCCGGTTTTCGGCCAGCGGAAGACCGTGGCGGTCGAAGATTCTCCCCCGCGCGCTGGGAAGCAGCACGCGCCGGATGCTCTGGCGGTTCAGGCGTCCCGCAAAGGTCGAGGCGCGGACGACCTGCACGTCGTACAGCCGGAACCCGAGGACCAGGAAGCCTACGGCAAAGAGGAGCCCCAGAAGCGGGATCCGCCAGCCGTCAAAGGACTGCGTTGTGCCACGGAACTCCATCGTCAGGCACCGCTCCTTTCACATTCCCGGCCAGGCCGTCGAACCATCCGCATACCAGAAACACCGCCCATCCGGCGACCGCGCCGCCGCCCGCCGCGCCGAGCAGGCCGCGGATAAAACGATCCAGCGGGATGCCGTTGCGCCCCATCGTGGCGCCGTACCACACCCCCTGCAGCAGCGTCGCGACGGCCATGACGGCCAGCCCGCGCCACCAGACCGTGTCGTCGGCAACGCGCCGCAGCGAGCGAAGGGCAACGCACACGACCAGCAGAAACCCGGCGGTGAGCGGAAAGGGGAAGCCGCTGCAGACGTCGGTCGCCGCGCCGCTCCAGAGGGCGGCGGTGAGCGCCAGCGGCAGCTCGCGCGACAGGGCGTAGTAGGCGGCGACGGCGGCCAGCAGCGGCGGTTTCATGACCATCCACTGGGGATGCGGCAGCGCCGTCTGCACGGCGGCCGCGGCCACGGTGAGCGCGAGGAGGACGGGAACGTCGAGTCTCACGCGCCCCCCTTTCCGCCCGTGAGCACGAGGGCTTCGCGGACCAGGCCGAGGTCGGCCGCCGGCATCACCCGCGCCGTGCGGTAGAGGCCGTCGGGCGCGAGCGCCGACTCCAGCACGTAGCCCACGGTCAGGCCGGCGGGAAAGCCGCCGCCAAGCCCCGAGGTCACCACGCGCGCCCGCGGCGGCGGTTCATAGTCGCGCCGCAGGAAGCGCAGCCGCAGCGGATCGGCGACATAGACAAACTCCAGCCCCGGCTCGCCGGGACTGCGCCCACCCCCGCCGGCGAGAATGCCGCGGACGCCGCCCAGCTCGGGGCGGCCCGTCTCGATCTCGCAGGCGACGCGGAAATTGCCGTCGGTGACCAGCAGCACATCGGCCGTGTTCGCCGAGACGGCCGTGACGCGGCCGAGCAGCCCGGCGGCGACGACCACGGGGTCGCCGACCGCGATGCCGGCGTCAGCCCCCTTGCCGAGGACCAGCGAGCGCCACCAGCCGGCCGCCCCTCCGCGCGCCAGCACCGGGCAGGCCACCGCCCGGCAGCCGGGCCGCGGCGGCAGCGCCAGCAGCGTGCGCAGGCGGTTGTTCTCGGCGGCCAGCCGCTCCACTTCGGTCTCGACCAGGCGCAGCCGCTCCGCTTCGCGCTGCAGTTCCTCGGTGCGGGCGGCGAGGTCGAGGCGGGAAAAAGCAGCCGCGACGCGGTTCACGGCATGGCGGCGAAACAGCACGACCGCCTTCTGATAGGGGTAGAGAGCCTCGCGCGCGGCGGGACGAAGGAAAGCAGCGGCGCCGCCCGCCAGCAGCAGGGCCAGCGTCAGCGCAAACAGCAACCACACCTTTTTCAACTTCACCGCTCCGCCCCGTCCATTTCCAGTCCGGGGAAAGCGAACCGCGATCACGGCGGACACCGCCGCCATCAGCTGTGGCGCATGACGCTGCGCGCCAGCAGCGACAGCTCGCCCAGCACCACGCCGGTCCCTTCGGCCACCGCGCTGAGCGGGTCGTCGGTCAACGTCACCGGAAGGGCCGTCTGCTCGGCGATCAGCTTGTCCAGGCCGCGCAGCAGCGCCCCGCCGCCCGCCAGGACGACGCCGCGGTCGACCAGGTCGGCCGACAGCTCCGGCGGAGAATTCTCCAGCGCGTTGCGGATGACGTCGACAATCGCCGAAATCGGTTCCTGCAACGCCTCGCGAATCTCCTCCGACGTGACCGTGAGGGTCTTGGGCAATCCCGCCACCAAGTCCCGGCCCTTCACATCCATCCGCTTCTCCTCTTCAAGCGGAAAGGCCGAGCCGATAGTGATCTTGATCTCTTCCGCGGTCCGCTCCCCGATCATCAGATTGTACACCCGGCGCATGTAGTTCACGATGTATTCGTCCATGACGTCGCCGCCGACCCGAATACTGCGCGAACAAACAATTCCCGCCAGGGAGATCAACGCCACTTCGCAGGTGCCGCCGCCGATGTCGACAATCATGTTGCCGGCTGGCTCCTGCACCGGCAGGCCCACCCCGATCGCGGCCGCCATCGGCTCCTCGATCAGAAAGACCTCCCGCGAGCCCGCATGCTTGGCGGACTCCTGCACCGCGCGCTTCTCCACTTCGGTAATGTTGCTGGGAACCGCAATGATCACGCGGGGCTTCACCAACTTGTGGGAATGCACCTTGCGGATGAAATACCGGATCATCGCCTCCGTGATGTCGAAGTCGGCGATCACCCCGGACTTCATCGGGCGCACCGCCTCAATGTTTCCCGGCGTGCGGCCCAGCATGCGCTTGGCCTCCTCACCCACAGCCAAAATGCGCTTTGTCCCCTTTTGGGTGGCGACCACGGAAGGCTCGCGGATGACGATCCCGCGGTCCTTCACGTACACCAGCGTGTTGGCCGTGCCGAGGTCAATGCCGATGTCGTTCGAAAAAAGGTTCAGAAACTTGTTCAGCATGCGCATTTTCCCGAGGAGTCTGAGGAAACCTCTCCTGTGCAAAGATCACAGTGTCAAGTAGTGTGCGGCATCGGTCACGGCGGGTCAAGCGGAAATGTGGCGCGAATGCGCGGGAGTTGGCGCCGCCTGCGCCGCCGATCCACGCGCTTCACAGGAACTGAACGCCGCGCTCCGCCAGCGCCCGTTTGAGCCCCGGACCGTCGACTTCAGCGGGCGACAGGCCGGCGCGCGCCGCCAGGGCCGCGGCCAGACCGGCAGCCTGGCCCGTGGCCATGGCCGTGCCGGTGACGCGGTAGGACGCATGCGCCACATGGCTGCCGGAGAGACAGCGCCCCGCCAGCAGCAGCCCGTCGACATCGGCGGCCACGAGGCAGCGGTACGGAATCTCGTAGGGCTGCATGGGGGTGGAGTGCCCCACCCCATCCCCCGTGCCCATGACCGGCTCGTGGATGTCGACGCAGAACGAACAGGGCGTCACCGCGTCGTCGAAACGGCGGCCGTCGCGCAGATCCTCGTACCCGAGCCGGTAGCGGCCGAAGACCCGGCGGGATTCGCGCACCCCGAGCGTTTCGGCGCTGCGGACGAGCTCGATGTTCTCGAAACCCGGCACATGCTTCAGAACCTCGAACATGTCCCGGACCTGTCTGCGCGTCTCAACGGTGCCGCGCGTGAGATCCGCGGGCGAGAGCGGATTGAGACCGTAGACATGTGTGGTCTCGACGGCGGCCGCGTCGTGGCACGGCAGCGCGATGATCCACGGCGCCGCGTTGGTGCGTGCAACGGGCATCGTGATGTTCAGGTTGTGGGTGCGGATGGCCGCCTGCATGGCGTCGTACAGCGGCCCGGCCGACGTCTGCTCGAAGTGGCCGGCACCGCGGATCTCGAACATCAGGGTCATGGGCTGCACCAGCCCGTCCCGTTCGCGGCCGCATTCGTAGCGGCACCCTGCCCGCGCCGCCATGTCGCCGTCGCCCGTCGCGTCGATCACCACCTTGGCGAGAACCGCCTGCCGCCCCGCCTTGCTCTCGATCACCACGCCGCGCATCCGCCCCTCTTCCACGATGGCATCGACCGCCAGCGTGTAGTAGAGGAAATCGGCGCCGGCTTCCCGCATCATCGTCTCCAGCGCGCGGCGCATGGTCTCGTTGTCGAACGTCGCCGCGAACAGCCACGTGCGCCACGCCCCTTCGGCTTTCAACCGGGCGATCAGGTCCTGCACCACGTAGCCCTTGTTGAAGCACTCGAAGAAGGGGTTCATCAGCCCGGCCGTCCAGAGTCCGCCGAGCATGCCGAACCGTTCGAGCAGCAGCGTCCGGGCGCCCTCGCGCGCGGCGGCCAGGGCGGCGCCGACGCCGGCCGGCCCGCCGCCGCAGACCACCACGTCCACCTCGGCCGCGACCGGGAGGATCCGGGCCTGCTCGTACACGCCGCCGGCCTCCACGCGCTTTCCATGCACCGCATCCTGGAACTGGGTATTCATATCCGTGATTCCACTCCTCCCTTGCTGGTCCCGGCCTGCATCATGCCTCTTTCCGCCTTCCGCGCGCCGCCTCGGTCCCGCACCTCCGCCGTACGCCCGAACAAGGCATACAAATTTTCCTTCGGCACTTCCGGCCCGACGGAGGAAGACGCGTTCAGGAGCAGGCCGCCCCCCCGCCGCCGGGCGAGCGCCACGCAGCGCGCCACTTCGCGCCGGACATCGTCCGGTGCGCCGAACGGCAGCGTCGCCGTCGTGGACACGCTGCCGATCAGGACCGGTTTGCGTCCGCGCCGTGTGCGCAGTTCCGAAAGCGATTCCAGGTCCACCGGAGTTCCCACCTTTTCCTGGAACCCCTGAAATCCATCCACGCCGCACTCCAGCAGGCGGGGCGCAATCGGCATGATGTTGCCGTCGGCATGCCAGAGGATCGCGATGCCCGCCTCGCGCAGCGGCTCCAGGGAACGGCGCAGATGGGGAAAATAGATCCGCTCCAGGATCGCCGGATCGACGACCGGCCCCCGGTTGCCGCAGATGTCCGTGCCGGTCCAGACGCAGGGCGTCAGGCCGTCGCTCCGGGTCGCCTCCGCCACCGCCCGGTTGGTCAGGAAGGCGCGCGCGGCATCGCGGGCGAACAGCCGCTCCATCGCTTCCGGATACAACGCCAGCGCCATCAGATAGTTCGCTGTCCCGAAATCCGCCGCATGGTCGAAGACGGCGCAGTTCGTGTGGATGCCGCTGGGAATCCAGAGCATGCCGCCGCACGCCCGCTGCCCGTCGCGCATCGTCCGCCGGTACGCCTCCCGGACGGCGCCGGCGTCGAACGCCTCCGCGACCGACTCCGGCGGAGGAAGGCCGGCGGCGTAGTCGCGGACATCCTCTGGCGAGTGGAACCGCCCTTGTCCGTCGCCGGCGGGCGGACCGTAGGAATCCGCCTCCCGCTGCGGCAGGATCAACCCCAGGACCAGGTCGGCGCCCAGCCGCCGGAAGGCCCGGATCGCCGTCCGGCGAGGATCGCTCCAAAATTCCGCCAGACCGACGCCGGCCGCCTCCGCGAGGAATTCGGGATGGCGCACCATGCCGCCGACCACGGGCACGCGGTCGGCGGGCTCGAACGCCAGGGTGCGCAACACCCGCTCGATGGATCGTGCCGACTGTGGTTTCATGGCATGTACGTAAGGTATACGTTCCCCAGGCACCGCGTCAACAAGGCTCGTTGGCGCAAGGGCCCGGTCGGTTTCGCGCTTGCTCGCGGTTCTGGTATTGGCATACCACTTGCTGAAAAATTGTTTTACCCCTGTTGCAGGTCATTTCGACGACTGAGTGTCACACGCAAGGCGGCCTCTTGATGACATCGGAAAGCACCCCGGCTCCCGCGGCACGGTTCCGCGCCGACGAAACCCGGCCGACGCGCCTGCCGCGCGTCTGGCCGTGGCTGGTGCCGGCGATCTTCCTTCTTTTCCTGCTGCTCCTGGCCGGCGGCGACGGCGGCGCGCTCCGGGCGGGACTTTTCCTGGGCGGGATCATGGCGCTCGCCGCCATCAGCCGCGCCGGCGCCCTGCTGGCGGGACTGCTGCGGCGGCGCCGCGAGTGGTGTGCCGCCGAGCCGGCGGACGGCGACGCGGCCGACCTCCCCCCCTACACCGTGCTCGTCCCGCTCCACCGCGAGGCGGCCGTCGTCGACCACCTTCTCGCCGCCCTGCAAGCCCTGCGCTATCCGCGCGACCGTCTGCGCGTCCTCCTCCTGGTCGAGAGCGACGACGCCGCCACCCGCGACGCGCTCGCCGCCCGCGCCCTCCCCGAGGCGGTCGCGGTCGTCGTCGTCCCCCCCGGCGCCCCCCGCACCAAGCCGCGCGCCTGCAACTACGCGCTCGACGCCTTCGTCGCCGACGACGACGGACTCGCCGTCGTCTTCGACGCCGAGGACCGCCCCGACCCCGACCAACTGCTACGCGCCGCGGCGGCGTTCCGCGCCCTCCCCGACCGCGTCGCCTGCCTGCAGGCGCGGCTGGCCGCCGACGGCCGCGCGCACGGGGTGATCGGCCGCCTCTGGGGACTCGAGTACGCCGCCTGGTTCGACCTCTACCTCCCCGGCCTGCACGCCGTTGGCGCTCCCATCCCGCTCGGCGGCACCTCCAACCACTTCCGCGCCCGCCACCTGCGCCGCCTCCGCTGGGACGCCTGGAACGTGACCGAAGACGCCGAGCTGGGAATCCGCCTGGCCCGCGCCGGCCTCGCCACCGGCGTCCTCGACAGCACCACGTGGGAGGACGCCCCCGCCACGTGGAACGTCTGGCTGCGCCAGCGCAGCCGCTGGCTCAAGGGGTGGTGGATCACCGCCGCCACCCACCTCGCCGACCCCTCCAGCCTGCGCGACCTCGGCCTGCGGCGCTGGCTGTGGATGGTCCACCTCACCCTCGGCACCGTGCTGACCCACCTGCTGCTCCCCCTCTCGCTCCTCTTCGCGGCTGGATGGCTCGCGGGCCGCTGGCCGCTGGCCGACCCGCTGCGCCCATGGACCTGGTCCGGGCCGGTACTGGCGGCCGCCCTGCTGTTGCTCCACCTCTTTTTCCTCGCCGCCCACGCCGTCGCCGCGCTGCTGCGCCGCGCCCACCGGCTGCTGGTGGTCGTGCCGCTGCTGCCGCTGGCCTGGGTAATGGCGGCGGCAGGGGCCTGGCGCGGCTACCTGCAGTCGCTCCGCCAACCCCACTACTGGGAGAAGACACCCCACACGGCCGCCCCCGTCCCCGTTCACGTCCCCGTTCTCGTTCCTGTCCACGTTCCCGCAGCGTTGTCGTCCGTGCCGCCGCCGGGTCGGCCGCCGCCGCATCCCCGCGGGGCGCACCCCCGCCTGGCCGCGGGCCTCGCGTTGCTGCTGCTGGCGGGCGCGGTGACCCTCTGGTCGTTCCGCGCCGCCGACCTCGGCAGCCTCGCCCGCGCCGGCGACGCCCTGCGCCGCGAACAGCGCCGCGCCACCTTCGTCGACCTGGCCGAGGCGAGCCTCGCGCCCGACGCCGACTGGAGCGCCGCCGGCGAGGGTCGGCTGGCGGTGACGCTGACCCTCACCAACGCCGCTCCCGACGGCTACGAGGCCATCGTCTGGATGAAGCTCTGGGACGGCGCCTGGTTCGAGCGGCGCGCGCCGCTCGCGGCGGCCGACGGGCCGCAGCGCCTCGTCCTGCCGTTCGACGACGGCTGGCGCGGCGCGGGCGCGGCGCTCCGCTTCGCCCCGGCCTGGCTGCTGCGCGTGCGCGAGGTCGGGCTGCGCCTGCGCGGCCCGGCCGGCCGGGCGGCCGACCTGCGGCTCGACGCCGTCGCCGCCGAGGCGGGCGCAACGCCACCGCTGACGGTCGGTCGCCTCGAAGCGCCTGGGACGGTGGCGGTCAACGACGTGTGGGACCTCCGCTTCGACCTCAGCCGCGTCCGCGGCAACCCGTTCGACGCCGCCGAGGTCGACCTCTGGTGCACCGCCGAAGGCCCCGGCGACACCCGTGTCACCACCCCCTGCTTCTTCGTTCTCGACCACCGCCCGGCGGCGCTCCCCGGCGGCGGCGAACGGATGCGCCCCTTCGCGGCGCCACGCTGGGGGGCACGCGTCGCGCCCGGCCGGCCGGGCGTGTGGCGCGTGCGCCTCACGGGGCGCGACGCGGCGGGTCCGCTCGAGACGTGCGAGACGACCTTTACCGCCATCGCCTCGGACCTGCCGGGGCCGGTACGGGTCGCGGGACGCGGATTCACACGCGATGGCGCTTTCTTCTATCCGCTGACGCTCAACATCCGCTCGCCCCGCGACGACCTGATGGCGTCGGTTCTCCCCGAGGTGCCGCAGCCGCCGGCCGGCGCCGGCACCCGCGCACTGGAGCCGTGGGTCGCCCGGTGCGCCGACAACGGGTTGAACTGGCTGCGCGTCTGGACCATGCCCGGCAGCCTGGGGCTGGAGTGGCTGCCGACGTGGGACGGCTACCACGGGCGCGGACGCTACAACCTGGCCAACGCCAGCCGCATCGACCGCCTGCTCGCCGCGGCGCGCGCGCGGCGCATCACCCTCGAACTCGCCCTCTGGCAGCACGGCCCGTGGCACGCCGACGTCGACGCGCAGTGGACGGACAACCCGTGGAACCAAGCCAACGGCGGACCGTTGCGCGATCCCGGGGACGTTCTGACCGACGAACGGCTGCGCGCGGCGCAGCGCAACCTCCTCCGCTACGCCGCCGCCCGCTGGGGCGCCGACCCCGCCCTGGCCGCGTGGACCCTCTGGATCGAGGTCGACGGCGTCACGTCGCGCGGGCTCCCCGAGTGGCACCGCGAGATGTCCGAAGTGCTGCGGCGCCACGACAGCCTCGCCCACCCCATCTCGACCGAGTTCCGCACCGCCTGGGGCGACCCGCGGGTTTTTCCCCTTCCCGGGATCGACTTCACCCAGGTCGCCGCCTACGACGCCGGCGGGCTGATGCGGACCTTCCGCACCCGCGCCCAGACCTTCGCGCGCTACGGCAAACCGCTGCTGCTCGAAGAGTACGGCGGCCACGCGACGGGCGGCTCGCCCCGGTGGCTGGCGCAGCAGCTTCACGACGGCCCGTGGGCCGCGTGGGTGCTGGACATCGCCGGCTCGCCGATGGCGTGGTGGTGGAACTTCGTCTTCGCCGAACGGCTCGACCGCCACTTCGCCCGCTTCGCCGCGTTCAGCCGCGGCGAGGACCTCTCCGCGCGCGACTGGACGTTCGCCGCCACGACCGTCGAGGGCGCCCCCGATCTGGCGGCAGCCTGGCGCCGCAGTCCCGACCGCGCCTTCGTATGGATCTACAAATCGAACCTCGTCGACATCGCGCCGCCCCGCGGGGAGAGGCGGAACTGGTGGGCGTTCGCGCGCAGCGTGACAAGGCTGTACGATCAGAACCGCGGCGACTGGGACCCGCTGGCCGAGCCGCCGGGCGAGCAGTTCGTTTGCGACGGTGCCGTGCTGCCGCTCGATCCCGCTGTGCTCCGCCCCGGCCGCTGGCGCTACGAGTGCTGGGACACCTGGACGACCCATGCGCCCGCGACCGGCGCCTTCACCCTCGACGCCGCCACGCCCGGCCTGCCGCTCCCCCCGCTCCGCCGCGATGCCGCGTTCAAGCTG
>CAYVKQ010000011.1:20638-22187 GCA_964451945.1 uncultured Lentisphaerales bacterium | reverse complement strand
TCACGGTGCCCGTCCATGACAACGGCCCACGGCGTGCCGGCGGGCGTCACCGCCAAAAATTCCGCGCCGATATGCACATTTTCCACCTCGATCGCCGTGAACGCCGCGGCCCGCCCGCTTAGCAAGAGTGCGCAGAGCGGAACGGCAAGAGGCAGGACCGGCCGCATCCGTTTTGGCAGAAGCGATGCGGTGCCCTGGTTCCAAACGAATAACGAGATGATCATATCCGCACCGTACAACGCGCGCGTCAACAGGTCAAGAATTCTCGCGTGTCTTCGCTTTGCAGACGGACCGTGAGACGGTACCATACAGTGAAGCTTGCAACCACGTTTCAACCCAAGGATGGCGCCATGGCACGTGATCCGATCTGCGGGATGGAAGTCGACGCGGCCAATGGCCTGTCGGCCACCAGGGACGGGCAGACCTACTACTTCTGCTGTACGCATTGCCGCGAGGTCTTTCTCACACGGGGCGCCGCGGCCGCGCCGGCCGGCACGCCGCCGCCGCCCCTTGGCGCGGCCTACACCTGTCCCATGCACCCCGAGGTCAGCCAGACCGGCCCAGGCGACTGTCCGCTCTGCGGCATGGCACTGGAGCCGCCGGCGGGGAGCGTGGCGGACGACGGCGAGCTGCGCGACATGACGCGGCGCTTCCGCACCGCCTTGGCGCTGACCGTTCCCCTCTTCGTCCTCTCCATGGGCGGCATGCTGCCTGGCGACCCGCTCGCCCGCCTCCTGCCGCGCGCCGCCTCCCGCTGGATCGAACTGCTCCTCGCCGCGCCGGTCGTGGCGTGGGCCGGCCAGCCCTTCTTCAAAAAGGCCTGGCGCTCGGTGCGCAGCGGCAACCTCAACATGTTCACCCTGGTCGCTGTCGGCACCGGCGCGGCCTTCCTCTACAGCGTGGCGGCCCTTTTCTTCCCCGGCGGCTTCCCCGACTCGTTCCGCCACCACGGCGCGCTGCCGCTCTATTTCGAATCGGCGGCGGTGATCACGACGCTCGTGCTGATGGGACAGGTGCTGGAGCTGCGGGCGCGGAAGCGGACCGGCGAGGCGGTGCGGGAGCTGATGGACCTTGCCCCCGCGACGGCGCGGGTCGTGCGCGGCGGGGAGGATCGCGACATCCCGGTCGGCGCGGTGGTCCCAGGCGATGTGCTGCGGGTACGGCCCGGCGAGCGCGTGCCGACCGACGGCGCCGTCGTCGAGGGCGCCGGCAGCGTCGACGAGTCGATGCTCACCGGCGAACCGCTGCCGGTGGCCAAGGCGGCGGGCGACCCCGTGACCGGCGCCACGCTCAACCAGAGCGGCGCCTTCCTCATGCGCGCGACCCGCACCGGCGCCGACACCGTGCTGGCGCAGATCCTGCGCCTGGTGGCCGAAGCGCAGCGCAGCCGCGCCCCGATCCAGCGCCTCGCCGACCGCGTGGCGGCGGTCTTCGTCCCCGCGGTCGTCGCCGTGGCGGGGGCGGCGTTCGCGGTCTGGGCGCTCTTCGGCCCCGAACCGCGCCTGGCGTACGCCCTGGTCAACGCCGTTGCCGTGCTCATCATCGCCTG
>CAYVKQ010000011.1:2699-20538 GCA_964451945.1 uncultured Lentisphaerales bacterium | reverse complement strand
GGCGGCGCGTCCGCGTCGGCAGCGTCGCCTTCGCGGCGGCGGGCGGCGGCTCCCGGGCGGCGCTCGACGACGACGCGCGGCAACTCCTGGAAACGGGCGCCAGCGTGGTCGCCGTCGCGGTCGATGACGCCGCCGCGGGGCTGCTGGCCATTGCCGATCCGGTCAAGGCGACCACTGCCGAGGCCGTGCGGGCGCTGCACCGCCTCGGGCTGCGCATCTGCATGGTGACGGGCGACAACCCGGCGGCGGCCGCGCGGATCGCGCGGCCGCTGGGGATCGACGACGTGCAGGCGGGCGCCTCGCCGCTGGCGAAAGTCGAGCGGGTGCGGGCGCTCCGGGCGCAGGGACGGGTGGTCATCCTGGCGGGCGACGGCATCAACGACGCCCCGGCGCTGGCGGCGGCGCACGTCGGCATCGCCATGGGGACCGGGACCGACGCGGCGATGGCGAGCGCCGGCGTGACGCTGGTCAAAGGCGACCTGCGCGGGATCGCCCAGGCGTGCCTCCTCAGCCGCGCAGTGATGCGCAACATCCGCCAGAACCTCTTCTTCGCCTTCGTCTACAACCTGCTCGGCGTGCCGCTCGCCGCCGGCGCGCTCTACCCGCTGACCGGCTGGCTGCTCAACCCCATGATCGCCGCGGCCGCCATGAGCCTCAGCTCCGTCTCGGTCGTGGCCAACGCGCTGCGGCTGCGAAATCTCTCCTTGTCGCATTCGCGCGGATGTGGTAAATGACAATGGGAAACAGGACGCGCCGCGTTCGCAAGGAGACGAGAGCCATGCACATCAACCCAAACCTTTCCGCCTTTCTCAAGGACTACCCGCACGAAGGGCTCACGTTCGACGATGTGACGCTGGTGACGCAGTACGCCGATTTTCTTCCCGACGAAACTTCGATCGCGACTCGGCTCACCACCCGCATCTCGCTGAACATCCCCTTTGTAAGCGCGGCGATGGATACCGTCACCGAGGCGCAGATGGCGATCACCATGGCGATGCTCGGCGGCATCGGCGTGATCCACAAGAACCTCCCGCCCGACGTCCAGGCGCAGCAGGTGCGAAAGGTCAAGCAGTACCTCAACGGCCTCATCACCCACCCCGTCGTCTTCAACGCCGACGACACCCTCGACCACATCCAGGAGGCCCGCCGCACGCAGCACCTGGGCTTCAGCGGTTTCCCCATCACCGACCGCGAGGGGCGCCTCGAGGGGATCATCACCTCGACCGACCTGCGCTACGCCAAGAACGGCGACGCGCGGGTCCGGGACCTCATGACCACGCAGATCGTGACGGCAAAGCCGGGGACGACGCTCGAAGACGCCTACCGTATCATGATGGCCAACAAGATCGGCAAGCTGCCGCTGGTCGACGACGCCCACAAACTCGTCGGCCTCTACAGCTTCACCGACGTGAAGGAGCTGATCGAGAACCGCCAGCCGCTCTACAACCGCGACAGCCGCTACCGCCTGCGCGCCGCGGCCGCGGTCGGCGGCGGCGACCACGCGCGCGCCGAGCAGCTTGCCGAGCAGGAGGTCGACGTGTTCGTCGTCGACAGCGCGCACGGCCACTCCAAGGGGATACTCGACATGATTCGCTGGCTGACGCGCCGCTACCCCGACATCGACGTCGTCGGCGGCAACGTCGCCACGGCCGAGGGGGCGCTCGCCATCCGCGACGCCGGGGCGCATGCCGTCAAGATCGGCATCGGCCCCGGGTCGATCTGCACCACGCGCGTTGTCTGCGGCGTGGGCATTCCGCAGATCACCGCCGTCTACGAGGCCGCCCACGCGCTCGAGGGCTCGATCCCGATCATCGCCGACGGCGGCATCCGCCATTCGGGCGACGTTCCCAAGGCGATCGTGGCCGGCGCCGACTGCGTCATGCTCGGCTCGATCCTCGCCGGGACGGACGAGAGCCCGGGCGAGAAGATCATCCACGAGGGGCGCCCCTACGTGATCTACCGCGGCATGGGAAGCCTCGCAGCGATGATGGAGGGGAAGGGAAGCCGCCAGCGCTACGGGCTGGACAACGCCAAGACGGACGATCTGGTGCCGCAGGGGATCGAGGGAATCGTGCCTCACGTCGGCGGCGTCAAGAAGGTGATGACGCAGTTCTGCGGCGGCCTGCGCTCGGCGCTCGGCTATTGCGGCGCCCGCACCCTGCCGGACCTGCAGCGGACCGGCAAGATGTACCGCGTGACGGCCGCGGGCGTCCGCGAGGCCCATCCCCACGACGTCAAAATCATCAAAGAAGCGCCCAACTACCGCTCCTGAACGGCGAACCGCCTCGAGGGAAAACGCCCGCCGCGTGCGCGCGGCCGCTCGTGTTTTGTTTTGTGTTGCCTATGTCCGAACCTCCATATTCACGCGGGCGCGGCGACGCCGCGCCCGACTATACGACCGGGCGCGCCGTCCACTTCTACATCCCGCTGGTCATCCAGGCCGTCTCGCAGAGCTTCACCTACCCGCTGGTGGCGACGGTCGTCTCGCACGGCGCGGGCGGCGTCGCCGACTACGGCGCCTTCGCGCAGGGGCTGGCGGTCTTCAACCTGCTCGCCGCCCTCGGTTCGGGGCTGATCACCACCGGCATGGTGTATGGCCGGAGCCGCGCCGGCTACCGCCATTACCTGCGCCTCTCCTTCCTGTTCATGGCCGTCATCGGCGGCGGCCAGTTGCTCTTCGCGCTGCCGCCGCTCGACGGCGTCATCTTCGAACGGCTGCTCGCGCTCGATCCGGCAATGCGGCGCATCGCCCGCGACACGCTCCTCTTCTGCATCCCGGTCAACCTGCTCTTCCTGCTGCGCAACCCCTACCAGGCGATCCTCTACAATGCGCGGGCCAGCGCCGCCGCAAACGCGGCGACGCTGGGACGGATCGGCGCGACGCTCCTGCTCTCGTTCCTGTTCGTGCGCGCGGGGTTTGTCGGCCACTACGCCGGCATCGTCGCCTTCACCCTGCCGGTGGTCGGAGAATGCGCGGTCTCCCGCCTCCTCGCCCGGCCGTTTATCGCCGACCTGCCGCCGGGCGACCGGATGGAGGCGCCGGTGCGGGAGCAGTTCCTCTTCTGCGTCCCGCTCTCCTTCGGCGGCCTGCTGCTCGGTTTCTCGGGCTTCATGATCGCCGCATTCATCTCGCGCGCGGCCGACCCCGTGCGCATGCTGCCGATCCACTACGTCGCCCTCGGCGTGATCAACCCGCTCGCCTTCGCGGCCGTCCGCATGCAGGCGGTCGTCCTCGCCTTCCCTCAGCCCGACCGCCGCGCCTCCCGCACCTTCCGCTTCGCCCTGGTCGCGGGCGTGGTCCTTGCCGGCGTGACGCTACTCGGCCAGGTCCCCGCCGTGGCGCGCGCCTATTTCGGCGTGGTGCAGAATCTGGCAACGGACGATATCCCGCTGGCGTCGCACGTAATGCTCGCCGCCTGCGTCATCCCGGTGATCCAGGCGCTGCGCGGCCACGCCGAGGGGCTCGCCGCCTGGCGCAAGCGGCCGAACGCGATCCTTGCCGGCCAGGCGGTCTATCTCGCGACCCTCGTCTGCTCGCTTTTCATCTTCCTCAACCTCGGCGTCCCCGGCTACCTAATGGGCGCCTATTCCATCACCGCCGCCATCACCGCCACGTTCCTGACCATCCGCATGGGGCTCGCCTGGTGCGATTTCGAGGACCGCGCCGCCGCATACGCGCTGCGCCGCACCGACGCCGACCGGTTGTGATGGCATGCGCCTTCGCGCTTGCTTCCGGCCGCTGCTCCGTGTATGTTCCATGCTGACTCTGGAGAAGCTCCTGCGCAAACCCTTGCTTGCAGGCGTGGCACGGGCATCTTGCCCGTGTTCCATGGGCGGGACGCCCATGCCACGAGGGGTTTTGCAGGAGCCTCTGGAAAAGGTCGGACGCCCCATGCTTACCCATCTGCGCGTGCACAATCTGGCGATCGTCGAGGAAGCCGCCCTCGCCCCCGGGGGCGGGTTGAACATCGTCACCGGCGAGACGGGCGCCGGCAAGTCGATCCTGATGGGGGCGCTCGACCTCGTGCTCGGCGGCCGCGCCGACAAATCGCTGGTGCGCAGCGGCGCGGCCGAGGCACGGGTCGAAGCGGTGTTTGCGCTGGGGCGGCCGGAGGCCGTCGACGCCCTGCTCGCCGAGGCGGAGCTGCCCGCCTGCGAGGAGGGCCAGCTCGTCATCCGCCGCACCGTCGCAGCGGCCGGCGCCGGCCGCTGCCTCCTCAACGACGCGCCCGTGACCGTGCAGACCCTCCGCCGCGTCGGCGCCCTGCTGGTCGACATCCACGGCCCCAACGACCACCAGTCGCTCCTCGACCCGGCCTTCCAGCTCGACCTGCTCGACAGCTTCGGCCGCCACGACGCCGTCCGCGACGCCTACGCCGGGGCGTGGCGCACCGTGTCCGGCCTCGAACGGCAGCGCGAGGCGCTGCGCGGCGGCGCCGCCGACCTGGCCGCCGAAAGCGACCGCCTCCAGTTCATCGTCGACGAAATCGCCGCTGCCGCGCTGACCCCCGCCGATGAAACCGACCTCGTCCACGAGCACGCCACCGCCGCCAACGCCGAGACGATCCTCGAGGCGGGCAATGCGCTGCTGGCCGGGCTGACCGACGGCGAGGGGTCGGCGTTCGACACCCTGGCGGCGCTGCAGAACCGGCTGCAGGAACTCGCCCGCATCCTCCCCGAGGCCGCGTCGTGGCGCACCGAGCTGGCGGCGGCCGCGACCCAGGTGCAGGAGGTCGCGCGCACGGTCGCCGACCGCCTGCAGCGCATCGACGCCGACCCGGGCCGTCTGCAGCAGCTCGAGGAGCGGATGGCCCTCGTGCAGAAGCTGAAGCGGAAATACGGCCCCTCCGTTGCGGAGGTGCTCGCAAAGCTGCTGACGAGCCGGGAACGGCTGGACGAACTCGCCGGCCGCGGCGAACGCCTCACCGCGCTCGACGGCGCCATTGCCGCCGCCACGGCCGCGCGCGGCGAATGCGCCGCCGCCCTCTCCAGGGCCCGCGCCACCGCCGCGGAGCGGCTCGCCAAGGCGATCACCCGGGAGCTGCGCGACCTCGGCTTTCTCCGCGCCGGCTTCGGCGTCGACCTCGCCGCCGTGCCGCCGCGCGCCGACGGCGCCGACGCCGTGTCGTTCGGTTTCGCGCCCAATCCCGGCGAGCCGATGCGGGCGCTGCGCGACATCGCATCGAGCGGAGAAATCGCCCGCGTCATGCTCGCGGTCAAGACGGTGCTGGCCAGACACGACCGCATCCCGGTGCTCGTCTTCGACGAGATCGACGCCAACATCGGCGGCGAGATCGGCCACGCCGTGGGACGGAAACTCCGCGCCGTCGCCGCCACCCGCCAGGTCCTGTGCATCACCCATCTGCCGCAGGTCGCGGTCTTCGGCGACAGCCACTTCGTGGTGAGCAAGGCGGTGCAGAAGAACCGCACCCTCACCCGCATCGCGCCGGTGTCGGGGGAGGCGCGCGCCGAAGAGGTCGCGCGAATGCTGGGCGGCAAGGACCTGACGCCGGTGACGCTCGAACACGCGCGCAAACTGCTGGAAACGGCCCCCCGGTCGGCCTGAGCCGAGAGGCTCTTGCAGAACCCCTTGCGGAACCCGGTCGGGACAGAGCCCGACCCTCCAGATACCCGGGAAACGCCTGTTTTCTGAACTGGAGGGACGACCTCCGTGTCGTCCGCTTGGGTTCTGCAAGAGCCTCCCGAGCCGGATCCCCTGCCTTCACCCGCCATCGGCACTCAAACACATTCCGCAGACGGCTCACCGCATCTTGGGCGCCCGCCACTTGAAGTCGCCCTCTTTTTCCGTCGGCGCCGGCGCGACACCCGCTGTCGGCGTTGGTGCGCGTGCCGGCGCGGGCGCCCGGGCCGCCGATCCGACCGAGGGAACACGGTTGCCGGCAGGAGCGGGCGAGGGTGCCCGGTTCACCCCTTCATTGCGGATAACCGGAGCGACGGCGGGTTGCGGGGCCGCGGGCGGCGCCTTGGGCACACGCGTCGCCGTGACGGGATCCCGGACGGCCGCCGGCGCCGGGGCGTTGTCGCTGCCGAAGGGACGCTGCACGGCGATGGCCGGGTTGGCGCGCGGCGCCTCGCCGCGGGCCGAGGGGGCGGGCGCCGGGACGCGGCGTCCCGCGTCGGGAGTGGTGTCGCCCCGCCGCGGCCGCGGCTCCGGCTTCACGGCCGGCCCAGGGGCGGGAGCATCGTCGCGCTTCATCGGCGCAGGCGCGACGCCGCGGGCGGGAGCATCGCCGCGCTTCGTCGGCGCAGGCGCGAGGGAGGCGCCACGGGCGGGCATGCCGCGTGTGGCGGGGGGGTCCCGGCGGTCGATGCCCGAACTCACCGCCACCGGCTCGGACTTGCGCGCCGGCTTTTTGTCGGTGCGGACGCGGATCAGCGGGCTGCCGCGGTCCCGGTCCCGGTCGGGGCTGCGATCGGGATCTTTGCCGGTGCCGGAGCGGTGCGGTTTGCGCGCTTCGATTTCGCGGAAAGTCCGGGGCGGCCGCAGGCTCACGTCGTTGCGGCGGCGGTCGAAGTCCCGCCGGTCGTGGTCGTCCCAATGGGAATCGCCGCCCTTGCGGCCGTGCCAGCGGCGGTGCTCGTAGATCGGGTCGTACCAGGTCCAGCTAGCTCGGGAATGGAACCAAGGAAAGATGCCGAGGCCGATATAGGTCTCGTCATAGTAGTCGCCGAAGAAGTAGTGGCCGTACCGCGGCGCGCTGAAGAGGTTCAACTCCAGCCAGCCGAGATTGACCGAGACGCCGAGCGACAGCGAGAAGCCCGGCCGAAGGAAAACCGGTTCGGGAATCCGCACCGGCGCGTACAGCACCCCGCGGCTGGTCAGCGGATAATCCCAGTAGCCCTGCACAAAGACATGGCCCCGGGGCGTCCAGACATAGTGCGACGGCTGCCACACCCAGCCGGGGTTGGCATTGAGCCAGTAGCCCGACCGCAGCACGTAGCCCCCCTGGTGCCAGTACCAGCAGGACGGCACCCAGATCACCTCCGCGTTCGGCGCCACGGCGGGCGGCGCGGCCTGTTCGAGCGGCGGCGGCGGCGGCAGATATTCGGTCCGCTGCGACGCGGTCTCCGCCGCGGCCCAGTAGCCCGAGGTCCAGACCCATCCCTTGTCGGTGGGGGTCCAGTAGCCCGGCACCCAGCGCTTCCCCGCCGGCACAACGCGCCAGCAACCGCTCACCCAAATGTAGACGCGCTGCCCGGCGTCCCACGCCCAGTAGCCGGGGACCCAGACCGCCTGCGGCGAGGGGCGCTCGTCGGGGACGTTTTCGGCTATGGCTCCTGGAGGAGCGGTCGGCGCGGTCAGCGTCCCCTCCTCGCTCAGGTTCACCGGTTCGGCGAACGCCTCGTGCACCGGCCCCTGGGCCAGCACCTCGGGCTCCTCCTGCGTCGGCAGTGGCGGCGCCGTCTGGGCGCGCGCCGCGGCGGCCGCGAAGACCAGTCCCGTCAAACCAATCACACAAGCCAAACGCGCGGTGGTGTTCTTCATGTCCCCCTCCTTTCAATCATTCATCCGATTGGTGTCGCATGGTCATTATAACGCATTTCCCGCGGAAATATTGCGCTGAATGTCTGCCGATCAGCCACTCCAATGATGGCGCGATGAGTCCTTCGGTGTCGGCGACTGCGAACGCGGCGGGAGGGCGCGGTCTGGCCGCCGTGGACCGCCGGCCTCGCCGGGTCCTTCGCACCGGCGGCATCCCGCCCGATCCGAGCCGCAACGATGCGGTTTCCTCCACTTCTCCCCCGCCCCCTGTCCGCCTCCCCTGTTGCTTGCTCTTTCCTGTTTACCTTTTGCGGACAACCGACTACGATTACCACCGAATGTGTCCGTTGCGTTCAGGCGTTTGGCGCGGCTGTCGGTGACCGCGTGCCGCCAAAGGATGGTCGAATGGAATCGTGGATCGAAAAACATCTGCCCCGGCTCGTGTGCGACCTCGCACCCTGCGACGCCTGTCCGCTTACCAACACGGAGAAGGCGGGCAACCTTCCCGGACGGCAGGCGGTCGTGGAGGTGCTGGAGAGCCTGATCGGCATTCTCTTCCCCGGTTGCCATGGCCAGGAGCCGGTGACGCACGAGACGTGCGAACAGGTGCTGCGGCGCACCCTTGCCGAAACCGCGCGGCGCCTGCGCGACCAGGTGCAGCGGGTCTTCGCCTACCAGTGCGCCTTCGAGAAGTGCCGCGACTGCGGCGACTGCAAGGCGCGCGCCGAGACCGTGGTCGCGGGGCTGCTCGACGCGCTCCCCGAGGTCCGGACCGTGCTGCGCGACGACATCCAGGCCGCCTACGAGGGCGACCCCGCGGCCCGCTCGACGATGGAGGTCGTCCTGAGCTACCCCGGCGTCTACGCGGTGAGCGTCCACCGCCTCGCCCACGCCCTCTATGCCGCCGGCGTCCCCCTTTTGCCGCGGGTCTGGAGCGAGCACGCCCACTCCCGGACCGGCATCGACATCCATCCGGGGGCGGTGATCGGCCCGGGGTTCTTCATCGACCACGGCACCGGCGTGGTCATCGGCGAAACCTGCGTCATCGGCACGCGCGTGAAGCTCTACCAGGGCGTCACGCTCGGCGCGCTGAGCTTCGCCAGCGACGAGCACGGCAATCCGGTCAAGGGGGTCAAGCGCCATCCCAACGTCGAGGACCACGTCGTGATCTACGCCGGCGCCACGATCCTGGGCGGCGAGACCGTCATCGGCCACCACTCGATCATCGGCGGCAACGTCTGGCTCATCCATTCGGTCCCGCCCCACTCCAAGGTCTACAACCAGCAGCCCAAGCCGCTGATCAAACCGGGCTGAGGGCCGCAACCGGCAAGGCGCGCGATGGCATTCCAAGGGCACCTCAAATTCGGACGCTCCCTCCTGCACGACGGCGAGGAACGCCTCAAACGCGCCCTCCTGCCGCGCGTGCCGCGCGCCGTCGAGACCTACCACCTGACCCTCACGACGGTCCTGTGGTCGGGGCTGATCCCGTTGTTCTGCTTTTTCGCCCGCGGCTCGATCCACTGGCTCTGGGCGGTCAACGCCTGCATCGCCGGCCAGTACGTCACCGACCTGCTGGACGGCGCCGTCGGCCGCGCCCGCGGCACCGGGCTCAAGCGCTGGGGATACTACGTCGACCACTTCCTCGACTACATCTTCCTGAGCGCCGTCTTCTACGGCTACGCCGTGCTGCTCCCGGCCGTGTTCCACAAGATGATCCTCTTCACGCTGGTCATGTTCACCGGCTTCATGATCCACGCCTTTCTCGAGTTCGCCTGCACCAACCGCTTCAGCATCTCCTATCTCGGCATCGGGCCGACCGAGATCCGCCTGCTGTTCATCGCCATCAACGTGCTGCTGATCGTCTTCGGCAAGACCCACCTCGCGGCGGCGCTCCCGTTTGTGGTCGCGGGGTCGCTCTTCGGCCTGTTCGTCACGGTCTACCGCACGGCGCGCAGGCTGTGGCAGCTCGACATGATGGAGAAGAACACCCCCACATGAATCCCCCCTTCCGCCAACGGTTTCTGATCGCGCTGGCCCTGATGACGGTCTCCGGCGGCCTGATCTGGTGGGGCACCTACACGGTGACCCGCCTCTGCGGCCTGGCGGCGCTGGCCGCCTCGGCGCTCTACCTTGCGCTCTCGGTGCGCGACCTGCGGCGCCACCGCCGCCACAGCAAGACCTACATCCGACACTTCGCCGTGGCCTACGCCGCCCATTTCGTCGTCGCCATCCTCCTCGCCTCGCTGCTCCGCGCCTGGGTGATCTTCGCACCGCCCGCCCCCTCGCCCCTGCTGGCCGCCGGCGGCCCGCCGCTGCAGGAGCGGCTCGACGCCGACACCGCGCGCCTGCTCGCGCTGGCGGCGGCGGAGGCGGACGACCCCGAAACCTGCCACCGTCTGGCGCAGACCTACCAGACCTTTTTCCAGATCGACGCCGTCGCCCACCCCAAGGCCCACGCCGATGCCTTTCTCCTCTCGTTCGCCGCCCTGCTGCACGAGGCCAGGCTGCACGCCCTCCCGGCGGCAACCGCGGCGGAGATCGACCGCCGCGCCGCCGTTCGTCTGGCGGCCAGCGCCGCCTACCTCCCCCTGGTCCGCGACCACAGTCCAGGCAATCCGCTGCTGCCGCTGATCGACCGCGAGCTGCGGGGCTTCCCCGAGCGCCGCCCCTTCCGCTTCCCGCTGCACACGCTGCGCCGCTACGCCCTTTCAGAGGAGAACGCCCCGTGATCGCGCACACCTTCCCCTTCGATCCCACCTGCGGCTGGAGCGAGGCCGACCTGCTGGCCGCGGGTCCGCCCGAAACCGCGCCCGGCGATTTCGCCGACTTCTGGCGCGCGACCTACGAGGAGACGCTGACGCTGAGCCCCGAGGCCGCGTGCGAGCCGCTGTGGAGCCCCGAACCCGGTGTGCGCCTCTTCGCCCTCCGCTACCGCGGCTGGCGCGGCCTGCCGATGGGATCGTTCCTCGCCGTCCCCGGACGGCCGCGGGGAATCCTCGTCGCCGGCCACGGCTACGGCGGCGGCTGGCAGCCGGTCGTCGACAGCGGCTTCATCACGATCGCGCCGAGCAGCCCCGGATTCGGTCTTTCGCTCGCGCCGGAGATCCCCTGGCGGGTCGGCGACCACGTGCTGCACCGCATCGACAGCCGCGACGACTATGTCCTGCGCGCCGCCGTGTCGGCCGTGTGGCACGCCGCCTCGGTCGCGTGCGCGCGCCATCCGGCGTTCGCCGGCCGCCTCTTCTACAGCGGCGGCAGCTACGGCGGCGGCATCGGCGCCCTGGCGCTGCCGTGGGACGCCCGCTTCCGCGCCGGCCGGCTCGACGTCCCGACCTTCGGCCACCATCCGCTCCGCCTCCGCTACCCCTGCACCGGCAGCGGCGAGGCGGTGCGCGCCTATGCCGCGGCCCACCCCGAAGTCGGCGAGGTGCTTCGCTACTACGACGCCGCGACCGCAGCCACCTTCATCGACAAGCCCGTCGTCGTCCTCCCCGCCCTGTTCGACCCGACGGTCGTCCCGCCCGGGCAGTTCGCCGTCGCCAACGCCATTCCTGAACGGTGGCGCACCCGCTTCATCCTCCCCGCTGGACACTACAGCGTGCCCGAAAACACACCCGTCTACGAGACTGCCAAACGGGCGTGGGAGAAATTGGCCGCGGAAGCGTAGGTGTGCGATATTCCTGACGCACAAAGAGCACCCAGAGTGGAACCGCCAAGACGCTGAGGACGCCGAGGTTTGGGGGACAGGGGACGGAAAGAAGTAGCCTCAGTCGGAGTCGGGATCGGAAGCGTGCCAAAGGCGTGGAATGAGACTCGCAGTGTTAACCAGGCAGAGACCGTCTACGGTGGCGCTTGTGTGCGGAGCCTTCGCCTTGACTATCGTTGCCGTGACTATACGCTTCTTTGTTCCTCCAGTTCGCGGCGTCGATGACCGACTCGTTATCGAGAACGCTCTTCGCGTGCTTCACGACCACATGATAATGAGAGTATGCGGATCTGCAGAATCAGATGGGATGTCTGCAACAGAGGCGTGGAATGACATCTTGTGCGCCCAACGACTTTCCAAGAAGGCTTGCCCGCTCCAAAATGGTCTCAAGGTTGAGGTATCCGCTGACGATGCCCTGTGGAAAGCATGCAATCCGCAAACGGATATTGCCATTGCTTACCCATATCCGGTTGTTGGCTATCGGGACAAATCCCCTGTGTATATTGCAATTAGCTTTGACGGTAAGACCCTCCGATCAAAGACACCGTTTGGGATATATTGGACAGTGGACAAAGGGCAGGAACGGCATGAAGAGCAACGGTAAGGTGGTACCGCGTGCCGGCGGGGTGCTATTGGCCGCCGTGCAACGTCGGCCCCACCGGCTGGCATGCTGCCGTCTGCGCGGCGGCTGGACAACCGGCCGCAATCGGGGTACGATGGTGGCATGAAGCGTCTGTTCCTCTCTTGCTGCATCGCGTGGTCTGTTCTGGGCCTGACGGCGTCGGGGTGCCGTCTCTCGGACAAACGCACGTTTGTCGTCGAAGCGCCGGCGGTGACCAACGCGGCGTGCGCGCAACGGGTCGCCCAGGCGTTGTCAATCCTGGACGGCGTCGAGATGAAGACGCTCGTCTTCGATCTGGAGGCCGGCGCGGTCACGGTGACGTACGAGTCGATGAAACTGGGGAAGAAGAACATCGAGCACGCGATCGCCCGCGCCGGCTTCGATGCCAACACCATCCCCGCGCCCGAAGCGGCGAAGGCGGCGCTGCCCGAGGAATGCCGCTAGGAGAGCCGTGATGACGGCCGACCTCCAGGCGTTCCTCGACGAGCTCGGCTACGAGCGGGGACTGAGCACCCACACGCAGGCCGCCTACCGGCGCGACCTCGAAGCCTTCGCCGGCTTTCTGCAGCGGACGGGCGTCGCCTCCTGGGGCTCGGTGACGCGCGACGCGGTGACCGCTTTTCTGCAGCAGCAGCGGCAGGCCGGACTCGCCGCGGCGACAGCCGCGCGCCGCCTGGTCGCCATCAAGGTCTTCTTCCGATTCCTCGCGGCCGAGGGGCGCATTGCCGCCGACGTGACCGAAACAATGGCTTCGCCGAAACCGGAACGGCGGCTGCCGCGGATTCCGGACGAACAGGCCGTCGCCCGCCTGCTGGATGGCGTCAGTCCGGACCGGGGGCCCGACACCCCTCGCGCGGCGGCCCTCGCCGCCGCCTGCGCTCTGCGCGACCGGGCGGCCGTCGAACTTTTCTACGCCTGCGGACTGCGCGTGTCGGAACTGGCGGGACTCGCCTGCGGCGCAGTCGACCGCGACTCGGCCGTGGTGCGCTGCACCGGCAAGGGGTCCAAGGAGCGCGTGATCCCGGTCGGCGCCGCCGCCCTTGCCACCCTTGACCGCTATCTGGCGCACGGCCGGACAGTGCTGGCGCGGGACGGGACGCCGGGCGACGCCCTCTTCGTCAACGCCCGCGGCGGCCGCTTCACGCGGCAGAGCCTCTGGCGACTGGTCGTCAAACGGGCGCGCGACGCCGGCCTCCGCGGCCGCGTGACGCCGCACACCCTGCGCCATTGCTTCGCCAGCCACCTCCTGGAGCACGGCGCCGACCTGCGCTCCATCCAGCAACTCCTCGGCCACGCCGACATCGCCACCACGCAGGTCTACACCCATGTGGAACGGGGACGGCTGCTCACAATCCACCGTGAATTCCACCCCCGGGCGTGAGGCGGGGACCGTTCCGCGCCTGCGGCCGCGTGTGTCCGCGGAGCTTCCGACCGCCCGGAAACAGTGGAAAAAACGCGATTTTCCCCACTGTTTCACCCCTGTTGCAGGAATTTTGCGGTTTTTCAAAGAATTTTGTTGATTCTGTCCGGAAAAGCGCTAAAGTTTCCTCAACAAATGGGGGTTTCCCCTCCATACAACCGCAACAAGGAGAACGTATCATGGCTAAGAAAGCCGCCCCTGCGAAGAAGGCCGCCCCTGCGAAAAAGGCCGCCGCCAAGAAGGCCGCAGTCCCGACGACGAAGAGCCAGATCCTGGCCGCTCTCGCCGAGAAAAGCGAGATCAGCAAGAAGCAGGCCGCCACTGCGTATGACGCGCTGCTGTGCATCGCCTACGCCGGCGCGAAGCTGCCCAAGGGCATCGTGCTGCCCGGCCTGGGCAAGCTGATCAAGGTGAAACGCCCCGCCCGCAACGGCCGCAACCCGGCCACCGGCGCCACCATCAGAATCCCGGCCCGGACGGTCGTGAAGTTCCGCGTGGCCAAGGCCGCCAAGGACGAGATCCTGAAGTAAGCGTCGTTCGATGCTGCTCATCGGGTTGCGGCGCGTCTCGCGCCGCAACCTTTTTTTTGACGGGAAGGAGAATCACATGTTGGAGCGTTTGGAAATGCGGGCGGCCCGGGGAGTGCTGCTGTGCGACGGCGCGATGGGAACGATGCTGCAGGCCCGCGGCCTGCTTCCCGGCGAGTGCCCCGAGGCGTGGTGCATCGAGCGTCCGGACGACGTGGCGGCGGTGCACCAGGCCTACCGCGACGCGGGCAGCGACATCGTCGAATGCAACAGTTTTGGCGGCAACCGCTACAAGCTGCGCCATTACGGACTGGAGGGGCGGGCGGACGAGATCAACCGCGCGGCGGCCGCGCTGGGCCGGCGGGTCGCGGCCGGGACGCAGCATGTGCTGGCCAGCATGGGGCCTACCGGGCAGTTCATGGTGCCCTACGGCGACGAGACCGAGGCGGCGTTCTACGACTGCTTCAAGGAACAGGCGCTGGCGTTCGAGGCGGGCGGCGCCGACGCCGTGATCGTCGAGACGATGACGGCGCTGGAAGAGTGCTGCGTGGCGGTGCGCGCGGTGCGCGAGAACACCGGCCTCAGCGTCGTCGCCAGTTTCACGTTCGACCCGCAGCCCGGCGGCGGCTACGCGTCGATGATGGGGGTCAGGCCCGAGGCGTTCGCCGAGGCGGCGATCGCCGCCGGCGCGCATGTCGTCGGCTCCAACTGCGGCCTCGGCCCAGACCACATGGTGGCGATCGTCTCCACGATCAAGCGGGCCGCCGGCGCCGTCCCCGTCCTGGCGATGCCCAATGCGGGAATGCCCGTCATCGAGAACGGCCGCACCGTATTCAAGGAGAGCCCGGCGGCGATGGCCGGCCGGATGCGGGCGATGATCGACGCCGGCGCGGCGGTCATCGGCGGCTGCTGCGGCACCACGCCCGCCCACATCGCGGCCTTCCGCGCCCTGCTGGATGCCTGATTTGCGGCGTCCGGCCGTCTGTGTTATGCTGGGGTCATTCGAAAAGGAGGTTGCCATGTTCAGATCCAAGGGACTGTGGACCGCGGCGCTGGCCACGGCACTGGCGTTCGCCGCGGAGGCGCAGTCGGTCTATCTGGTGCAGATCACCGATATGGCCAGGAAGGACGGCTACGAGGTGATGACGCGCGAGGAGGTGGCGGCGCTCAAGAAGGCGATCGCCGAGGAGACCAAGGCGTACCCGAAGGCGCTGGCGGCGGTCAGGAAGGCGTGGGAAGAGGACGAACTGACCAAGAAAGTCTACTTCCCCGCTGCGAAGCTCGCGCCGCGCAAGATGCGCGAGCAGGGGCCTTTCCCCCAGGAGCAGGCGCAGAAAAAGAAGGAAAAGGCCACGGAACGGCTGGATGACGCGTTGTTCAAAGAGGCGAACAAGAAAAAAGGCGGCGGCAAGAGCGACGCGGCCAAGGAGGAGGCGGCCAAGGAGGCCCAGCGCGAACAGGCGCTCACCGACGCCCACGAGAAGGTCCGCGAGAAAATGAAGGAACTGCTGGGACGCGAAGTGCCCAAGAACGGATTCTGACGGCGGGCGGTGATCCGATGGCGACTTCTTTCCTTCCAATCGAGCCGTGGTCCGTCCGGCGGCGCAACCCGGCGGTCGAGGCGTTTCTCAACCGGCCGGCATTCGACGAACAGGCCGAAGCGGCGGCGGCCGGAGTGCTGGCCGCGGTCCGCCGCGACGGCGAAGCGGCGGTGCTCGAGGCGGCGCGGCGTTTCCAGGGAGGCGTCTCCCTGACCGGCGCGACGCTGCGGGTCTCCGCCGCCGCGCTGCGCGCGGCCGAGCGGCGGACGCCGCCCGCCGCGGCCCGGGCGGTGCGCGAGGCCTACGCCCGCGTGAGCGCCTTCGCCCGCGCCGGCATGCGCCGGCCATGGACGATGCCGACCCCCGGCGGCGGCAGCCTGGGCGAACGGTTCGCCCCGCTCGACCGGGTGGGCGTCTACGTCCCCGGCGGCACGGCGCCGCTCGCCTCGACCGCGGTGATGACGACGGCGCTGGCGCGGGTGGCCGGGGTTCCCGAGATCGTCGTCTGCACCCCCTGCGCCGCCGACGGCTCGGTGAACCCGGTGCTCCTCTTCGCACTCACCCTCGCCGGCGTGAGCGAGGTCTACAAGGTCGGCGGCATCCAGGCGATCGGGTTGATGGCCTACGGCACGCGGCGGGTCCGCCCCGTGCAGAAGATCGTCGGTCCCGGCAACGCCTACGTGACCGCCGCCAAGCGCCAGGTCTACGGCACGGTGGCGATCGACCAGGTCGCCGGACCGAGCGAGATCGCGGTTCTGGCCGACGCCCGGGCCAACCCCGCGTGGGTCGCGGCCGACCTGCTCTCGCAAGCCGAGCACGGCAGCGGACTGGAGAAGGCGCTGCTTGTGACCTACAGCGCGGCGCTGGCGCGGGCGGCGGCGGCCGAGGTGGCGCGGCAGTCGGCCCTGCTGCCGCGGCGGGAGGCGGTCGCACGCGTCCTCGCCAACGGCGGCATGCTCGCGGCGGTCGTCCCCGACCTCGACCAGGGAATGGAGCTGTGCAACCGCTTCGCGCCGGAGCATTTCGAGATCATGACGGCCGACGCCGCCGCGCGGGTCGCCGCGGTGCGGGCGGCGGGCGCGGTCTTCGTCGGCGGCTGGACCCCCGAATCGGCGGGCGATTTCGTCGCCGGACCCAGCCACGTGCTGCCGACCGGCGGCGCGGCGCGGATGTTCTCGGGACTTACGGTCGACGATTTCCGCCGCCGCACCAGCGTGGTCCGCTTCACGCGGCGCGACCTCGCCGAAACACGCGAGGCGATCGAGACCTTCGGCGCCGTCGAGGGACTCGACGCGCACGCGCGGGCGGCTTCGGTGCGGTTTGAGACGGCGAAGAGAAGGAAAACGGAATCATGAGCCGGTATGTGACACGCGCCGTGCAGGCATTGGCTGCCTACACGCCGGGCGAGCAGCCCAAGGCGGAGCGCATCGTCAAACTCAACACCAACGAGAACCCCTATCCGCCGAGTCCGGCGGTCGGCGCGGCGCTGGCGGCGTTCGACACGGCGCGGCTGCGGCTCTATCCGGACCCCCTCTGCGCCGCCCTGCGCGAGCGGATCGCCGCGATCCACGGGTGCGCGGCCGGACAGGTCTTCGTCGGCAATGGCTCGGACGAGATCCTCGCCCTCTGCACGCGCGCCTTCGTCGAGGACGACGGCGCGGTCGGCTATTTCGAGCCCTCCTATTCGCTCTATCCGGTCCTGACCGAGATCCGCAAGGCCGAAAAGCGCCCGGTGGCGCTGAACGATGACTTCACCTGGCGGATGCCGCCGGACTACGCGGCCTCCCTTTTCTTCCTCACCAACCCCAACGCCCCGACAAGCCTCCTCTTCGAGCCGGCCACGGTGGCGGCGTTCTGCGCGCGCTTCGACGGCGTCGTGCTGATCGACGAGGCGTATGTCGACTTCGCCCGCGCCTCCTGCATGGAGCTGGCGCTGCGGCCGGACAACCCCAACACCCTGGCGATGCGGACCCTCTCCAAATCGTTCTCCCTCGCCGGACTCCGCCTGGGCTACGTAATCGGTCCCGAACCGCTGATCGCGGCGCTCTACAAGATCAAGGATTCCTACAACGTCGACATGCTGGCGCAGACGGCCGCCCTCGCGGCGCTGAACGATCTGGACCACATGCGGGCGAATGTGCGCCGCATCCGCGGGACCCGCGCCCGGCTCGCGGCGGAGCTGACGCGCCGCGGCTGGACAGTCCTCGACTCGCAGAGCAACTTCCTCTTCGCGCGGCCGCCGCGGGACGACGCCGCCGCCTTGTTCGAGCGGTTGCGGCGGGCGGGGATCTACGTCCGCTACTTCCCCGGACCGCGGACCGGCGCCTACCTGCGCATCACGATCGGCACCGACGAGCAGGTCGACGCGCTGCTGGTGCAGCTGTCGCCGTGATGGCCGGGGCGCACCCGCAACGCTCGATGAACGCCCGCGGCAGAAAGCACGGCATGAGGCGGCGCCACCTCTGGCCCGGGAAGCAGCATGAGAGACGCTGTTGTTTGATCCGGAGGAAGCACCTACA
>CAYVKQ010000011.1:0-2689 GCA_964451945.1 uncultured Lentisphaerales bacterium | reverse complement strand
GAGATCGACGAGCAGGCCTTGTACGGGATTCATGCGGTGCGCGCCCGAATGAATTTTCCCGACACCACTCCCTTCCATCCCGAGTGGTATCAGGCGGTCGGCAGCGTCAAGAAGGCATGCTATCAGGCCGCCATCGCCTTTTTCGAAGCCGTGGAAAAGCACTATGGGCCGCGGTCCGCAGCGCTGAAAAAGGAAGATCCCGCCGTGCTGAACGCCCTGCTGGACGCGGCCGGCGAGATCGAGCAGGGACGCCATGCCGATGCCTTCATCGTCCCCGCCGTCCAGGGAGGCGCGGGCACCAGCATCAACATGAACATCAATGAAATCATCGCCAACCTGGCCCTGCGGAAGAGCGGCCGCCGCCCGGGCGAATACGGCTTCATTGATCCCATCGGGCACGCCAACCTGTTTCAGTCGACCAACGACGTGATCCCGACCGCCCTGAAGCTGGCGGCCATGCGCCTGCTCAACACCCTTGAAACCGGTATCAACGAGCTGAGGACGGCGATCGAGAAAAAGGAGAAACAGGCGGGCCATGCCTTGAGGATCGGCTACACCCAGCTGCAGGAGGCGGTCCCGTCCTCTTACGGCCGTCTGTTCAGCACGTATACCGACGCGCTCTCGCGCGACTGGTGGCGCGTGTCGAAATGCCTGGAACGGATCAAGGTCGTCAATCTCGGCGGCAGCGCCATCGGAACCGGCATCACCGTCCCCCGGTTCTTCCTGCACGAGGTCGTCCGCGTCCTGCGCCAGAACACGGGCCTGCCCCTGACCCGCGCGGAGAACCTCCAGGACGCGACGGCGAATCTCGATGCCTTGACCGAAGTGCATGCAACCTTGAAAGCCCACGCCGTGGATCTGGAGAAGATCGCCGCCGACATCCGCCTGCTGGCCTCCGATCTGGCCGGCAGCAGGGAGCTGTCGATTCCGGCCCGGCAGACCGGCAGTTCCATCATGCCGGGAAAGGTCAACCCGGTCATTTCCGAATTTGTGATCAGCGTGTCCCACAAGGTCTACAGCAACGACCTGTTGATCGGCACGCTGTGCGGACAGGGATGCCTGGACCTCAACGCCTATCTGCCGCTGATCGGCCACGCCCTGCTCGACAGCCTGAAACTCCTGATTGCCGCCGACCGGACGCTGCGGAAGAACCTGATTGAGGGACTGCGGCTCGATCCGGCGGTCTCCGCCCGCAAGCTGATGCGCAGCCCTTCGGTCACGACGGCGCTCCTGCCCTTCATCGGCTACCACAAGGCGGCGGAACTGGCCAGGGAGATGCGGGAGAAGGGGATCGACATCAGCGAGGCCAACGCGAACCTCGCCCTGCTCGATCCCGACCAGTTGAAAAAGAGACTCGATCCGGCCTCCCTCCTGAAGGAAGGGTACAGCGTCAAGGAGATCATCGACGACCATGAATAAGGGAAAAGAAGCCAAGCCCCATATCGGCATCTTCGGGCGCTGCAACACCGGCAAGAGCTCGATCATCAATGTGCTCACGGGGCAGGAGGTGGCCATCGTCTCCTCCCAGCCGGGGACCACCACGGATCCGGTCGCCAAGGCCATCGAAATCCCCGGCATCGGTCCTGTCGTGATCACCGACACCGCCGGCCTGGACGACACGGGAGAACTCGGCGGCCAACGGGTGCGGAAATCCCGGGAGGTGATCCGCACCATCGACATGGCCATCGTCGTGCTTTCGGAAAACCACTTCGACTCTGTCGAGGAAACCCTGCTGGATGAACTCTATGACAACGGAGTCCCTTATCTGTTCGTGTTCAACAAGACAGACCGGGAGGGCATCAGCACGACGCTGCAATCCACGCTCCGCAAACGCTTTGACCGGCCCTTGATCGCCTTCTGCGCGTTGCGTCCCGACAACATCGAGGCGCTGATCCAGGCGATCCGCCGGACCATGCCCGAAACCGCCTACCAGACGCACTCGCTGCTGGGCGGCTTCCTGCGGTACGGCGATAGCGTGCTGCTGATCACCCCCGTGGACTCGGAAGCCCCGGAAGGGCGGTTGATCCTGCCGCAGGTGCAGGCCATTCGGGATATTCTGGACAATGATTGCGTGGCCATCGTCCTGAAGGAACGGGAGGTCGACGCCTTCCTCAAAAAGACGGCCATCGTGCCGCGCCTGGCCGTCTGCGACAGCTCGGTCCTCCTGAAGGCCGACGCCTCCGTGCCCCAGGAGATCCCGCTCACGGGCTTCAGCATCCTGCTGGCCCACTACAAGGGGGAGTTCGGCAGCTACCTGAAAGGGACGCCCGCGCTGTCGCGTCTGCAGGACAACGACCGTATCCTGATCCTCGAGTCCTGCACGCACCATCTCGCATGCGACGACATCGGCCGCGTGAAGATTCCCCGCTGGATGCGCAGTTACACCGGCAAGAACCTCCAGTTTGACACGGTCGCCGGTCTGAACAGACTCGAACGCCCCATCACCGACTACGCCCTCTTGGTCCAGTGCGGCGGCTGCATGATCACCCGCAAGCAACTGGTGAACCGGCTGAGACCCGCCATTGATGCCGGCATTCCCGTCACCAACTACGGGATGGCCATCGCCTGGATGCAGGGCGTGTACGCCCGCGCGATTGCGCCGTTCGTGGGAGCGGAGAACACCCCCGAGTCCTACTTGTAGCGGCAGGCCGCTCCCCTGCAGCCGTCGCACCGCGTCGAGCACCGTGCC
>CAYVKQ010000010.1:12452-22416 GCA_964451945.1 uncultured Lentisphaerales bacterium | reverse complement strand
TGTTGAGGATGTTGGCCGTCTCCTGCATCTCGACCATGAAGGTGCTGCGGCCGCGGGCGAGGTCGTCGCCGGCGCCGACGCGCGTGAAGATGCGGTCGAGCAGGCTGATGCGCGCCTCGCGCGCGGGGACGAACGACCCGGCGTGGGCCATCACCGCGATCAGCGCCACCTGGCGGATGTAGGTCGACTTGCCCGCCATGTTGGGTCCGGTGATCACCGCCACCTGGTTGCGGTTGCCGTCGAGCCGGGTGTCGTTGGGGACAAAGCGCTCGGCGTCGGGAAGCTGTTCGATCACCGGGTGGCGCCCCTCGCGGATCACCAACTCGTCGCCGGCGTGCACTTCGGGACGGGTGTAGTCGAGCGCCAAGGCGCGGTCGGCCAGCGACGCCAGCACGTCGAGCCGCGCCACCGCCCCGGCCGTCTGCTGGATGGCGGCGGTCTGCGCCACGACCTGCCCGCGCAGCGTCTGGAAGATCTCGAATTCCATCGCCTGCGCCCGCTCCTGCGCGCCGAAGATCTTCCGCTCGTAGTCCTTCAGCTCCGGCGTGACGAACCGCTCGGCCCCCACGAGCGTCTGCCGCCGCTCGTACTCGGGCGGCGCCGCCCCGGCCTGGCCCTTGGAGATCTCGATGTAGTAGCCGAAGACCTTGTTGTGGCGGACCTTGAGCGTCTTGATCCCGGTCCGCTCCTGCTCCTGCGCCTGAAAGCGGGCGAGCCAGGCGTGTCCCTCCCCCGCCAGCCGCCGCAGTTCGTCGAGCTCGGCGCAGTAGCCTTCGCGGATGAGCCCGCCGTCCTTGAGGCCGACCGGCGGCGTCTCGGCGATGGCCCGGCCGATCAGGTCGACGAGGTCGGGGAACGGATGCAGCTCCGCCGCCGCCGCGGCCAGCAGGGCATCGCCACAACCCTCCGCCAGTTCGCGCAAACCGGGCACGGGAAGCAGCGAGGCGCCGAGCGCCTGGAGATCGCGGGCGTTGCCGCGGCCGGCGTCGATGCGGGCGATCAGCCGCTCCAGGTCGCGCACCGCCGCCAGTTTGTCGCGCAAGCCATCGAGCAGCGAACGGCCGGCCATCAGGCGGCCGACGGCATCGAGCCGGGCATTGACCGCGTCGATCCGGCGCAGCGGGCGGGTCAGCCACGCCCGCAGCAGCCGCGCGCCCATTGGCGTGCGCGTGTTGTCGAGCACGCCGAGCAGCGTCGCCTGCGCCGGACGCCCGCGGCCGGGGAGGATGTCGAGGTTGGCGCAGGTCGCCTCGTCGAGCAGCAGGAAGTCGTCGCCGTGGCGCACCTGGAGGCTCCGCACGTGCCCCACGCGGTGGTGAAGCTCCTCGACCACGTAGTGCAGCAACGCGCCCGCCGCGCCGACCAGCAGAGGCTGCCCCTCGCAGCCGAACCCTTCGAGCGAGTGGACGGCGAAGTGGCGCACGAGGCGGTCGTAGGCGGCGTCGTATCCGAACGTCCAGTCGTCGACCTCGGTCACCGCCGCCGCGCCGCAGTCCGCCAGCGCCCCGGCCAGCCCGGGGTCGCGCCGTCCCTCGGCGCCGACCAGCAGCTCGCTGGGCGCGTGCCGCCGCAGGTTCTCGCACAGCGCCTCGGCGGCGGGAACCGCCTCGACCGTGAAGGCGCCGGTCGAGAGGTCGAAGAGCGCCATGCCGAAGCCGCCCGTCCCCTTGAAGACCGCCGCCAGGTAGTTGTTGCGCGCGGCGTCGAGGATCGTCTCCTCGGTGACCGTGCCGGGGGTGACCACGCGCGTCACCTCGCGCCGCACGATCCCCTTGGCGGCGGCGGGGTCCTCCATCTGGTCGCAGACCGCCGCCTTGACCCCGGCGCGGATGAGCTTGGCCAGATAGCCGTCGAGCGCGTGGTAGGGAACGCCGCACATCGGCGTGCCGGCGCGCCGCGTCAGCGCCACCCCCAGGATCGGCGCCGCCCGGCGGGCGTCCTCGAAGAACATCTCGTAGAAATCGCCCAGCCGGAAGAGCACCACTCCTTCCGGCAGCTCCGCCTTGATGCGCCGGTACTGCCGCATCATCGGCGTCAAGTCATCCTGCTTTTCCGGCATCCGCGACACGCCCCCCCCCCGTCTCCACAGAAGCTGTAGCGCCCTGTGCGAGCCGCAGTTTACAACGCCTTCCCGCATGCGCGCAAGGCGCAAGCGCAAGCGGTCAATGACAGGGGGTGCGCAAGGATGGAGCGAGAGGAAGCACAGGCCGCAGCCGGGTGTGAACCGCCGAGAGTGCCTCCCCGTCTCCCGCAGAGAGATTCGAGTGTACGAGTAGGGGAAGAAACAGCGGACGGCGGGGCTCTCCCACTCGTACACGTACTTTTGCACTCCAATCTCTCCCGTCTCCTGTCTCCCATCCCGGCTCGCCGGGGAAGGCTCGCCCTATCTGTGTGGCGGCGCGGAGGGCAATGGCGGCCGCCGTGCAACGTCGGCCCCACTTGGCTGACGCCCGCGCGCAACCGCTTCCACTTCCCCTCGTTCCCAAATGCCCTCGCCCCCTGTCACCACCGATTACGATGCGAAAGTGCGGGGTGGGCACCCCCGCCATTTCTCTGCTATCCTGTGACCGGTTCCGTCTGCACATGAAACGTTGTGTCACATCTTCACGCGCGTCCCGTGGGTGCTTTTCCGCGCTCGCGGCACTGGCGTCGCTGCTGGCGGCGGGATGCGCCACGCCTCCCGCCGGCGGCGGCCGCGTCCCGGCGGCCGGCTGGCTGCAGCCGCCGCACACCACCACGCTACACACGGTCCTGCAACACGAGATCGGCCGCAGCCGCTGCACCCTTCCCGACTACCGCTGCACGGTTGGCGCGCACCGGGGGGCTTCGCTGGCCCACCGCGAAAACACGCTCGCGGCGCTGCGCGCGGCGGAGGCCGACCCCCGCAGCGCCTTCATCGAGTTCGACGTCCAGTACACCCGCGACAACCAGATCGTCCTGTTCCACGACCGCACGCTGCTCCGCCTCTTCGGCTCGCTGCGCAGTGTGCGGCGCGCGACCTATGCCGAGCTCGCCGCCGCGACGGAGGGCGAAATCGCCCGCTACGAGGAGGCGATGCCACTGCTGCGCAAGCGGCTCAACATCGAGATCAAAGCGCGCGGCGACGAGGAGGAGGACCGGCGCCTGGTCGACGCCGTCATCGCCGACGTCCGGGCGCGCGGCCGCGCCCGCGAGGTCCTGATCAGCTCGATTTCGGACGACGTCGTCCGCTACGTCAAACAGGCGCATCCCGACATGGCGACCGGACAGATCTTCTGGCTCACCGCATCGACGTACCTCCATCTGGACGGATTGACCGAGCGGCTCTACGGGCAGTTCGGCGCTTCGCAGGCCGACTACCTGCTGCTCCATGTCGCCAACCTGCGCAACATCGAAGACCTGATCAAGCTGAAGCCGCCCGGCAAAACCATCGCCTTCTGGGATTTCGACGACCGCATGTACCTCGTCCACAAGGATCTTTCCGACCGCCTGTGGGGCACGGGAGCGGTCTCCGAGTTCGGCCGCCGCCTCCGCTACCACCTGCGATGAATGATCAGGCGGTTCCCAGCGTCAGCCGGACCGCCAGGCGTTTGCGGCCGGCGAGCGCAGCGCGCGGCAGCAGGACGCTGCCGTCGGCCTGCGGCTCCAGCGGCTTGCCGCCGGCGAGGCAGGCGCGCACGCGGCAGTCGCCCGAATGGTCCTTGGCGACGGTGATCGCGACCTGGCAGCCGCTGAAGCGGCGCGTCACGGTGAAGCCCTCCCAGGCGGCGGGGACGCACGGGGCGAGGCGCAGTCCCGCGAGCACCGGCCGCACCCCCAGCAGGTACTGCGTCGCGGCGACGTCCATCCACGGGGCCGTGCCGGTGATCTGCGTCACGTTGCCCCAGCCGAAGGCGGGGTTTTCGGGTCCGACGATGTTGCTCACCCAGGCATACGGTTCGGCGCGGTAGACGCGCGGGCCGACGGTGCGGATCACATTGGCCGGTATCAGCTGGGTGAAGACCTGCCAGGCGCGGTCGCCGCGCCCGAGGAGCGCCTCGGCCATCACGGCCCACGGGTTGGCGTGGCAGAAGATGGCGCCGTTCTCGCCGCAGCCGGCGCCGTAGCCGACCGGGGTCTTGCCCGGTTCGAGGTTCCAGCCGGCGAACCCGGGCGCCATCAGCTTGAGCCCCACGGGGGTCTGCAGGTGGGCGTGCGCGGCGTCCATCGCCCGCACCAGCCGGCCGCGGTCGCCGACGCCACTGATGACGGCCCAGCTCTGGGGATTGAGGAAGATGCGGCCGAAGCGGGCGCGGCTGCTGCCGACCGGCACGCCGTCGTCGTCGAACCCGCGCCGCCACCAGCCGCCGTCCCAGGCGCAGGCGAGCAGCGCCGCCTCCTGCTGCGCCAGGCAGACGCGCATCCGGGCGGCGTCGTCCCGCTTGCCCGCGGCGTCGGCGAGCTCGATCAGCAGGCGCAGGGTGTAGACGTACTGCTGCGAGGCGAAGACAGTCTCGCCGCGCCCCCGTTCGCTGAAGCGGCCGATGATGTCGTTCCAGTCGCCGCCCAGGGTCAGCAGCAGCCCGTGGGCGCCGCGGTGCGCCGCGGCAAAATCGACGGCGGCCATCAGGTGCCGCCAGAGCGGCGCCGCGGCGCCGGGCGTGCCGTCGTCGCGCAGGAACGGCGCCGGTGTCTCGAGAAAGCCGAGGTCGCCGGTCTCGGCGGCGACCGCGTAGGCGACCAGGGCCGGCCAGAGGTGGTTGTCGCTTTTCGGCTTGCCGCCGACGGGCGGGTACCACTCCTCGCGGTAGGAGAGATGGGCGGTGTGGCCGTCGGCGTACTGCTGGCTCAGTAGGTAACGGAGCGTGTCGGCGGCCCAGGCCGGCTTGCGGTAGGCGATGGCGATCATGTCCTGGCAGGTGTCGCGGAAGCCGACGCCGCGCACGCCGGGCGCCTCGGTGTTGACCGAGCGGGAGTAGCGGCCGGTCACGACGGCGTTGACCACGCTCCAGGTATTGATCTGGCGGGCGGCGGCGGGATCGGGCAGACCGCTCTGCAGCACGGCGAAATGGTCCTCCCACCAGCGGGCCGCCTTGGCCGCCTGGCGGTCGACAGCGCCCGGCCTGCGCAGCCGCGCCAGATCGGCGTTGCGCCGCCGTTCGGCCGCGGCCTTGTCCGAAATGACCCCGGGCGCCACGCCGAGGAAAAACGCCAGCCGCGCCGCGCGGCCGCTCGCCCGGACCGCCACGCGGTTGTGGAGCGCGGCGGCCGGTTCGCCGCAGGCGAGGGTGTCGCCGGGCAGGCGCGGCGCGTGAAGCGACCGCGGATCGCGCTCGTCGCCGTAGTCGCCGTTGAACCCGAGGCGGGAACCGCTGAACGACACCACTTTGCCGGTGCCCGCGAGGTAGACCAAGGGCGGCTCGTAGCCTTTGGGGTAGTTGCACACATGGAACAGGTGGTTCACCGAACCCGAGCGGGCGTCGTAGAAGGTCTTGAGCTGCAGCTTGGTGTAGTAGCCGTAGGTCGTCTCGTCCTGCCAGATCATCTGCGAGAACTCGCAGTAGGCGAAGACGTCGAGGGCGTGGTCGCGGCCGTCGGTCGCCGTCAGCGCCAGGTCCCACACCAGCACGTCCGCGTCGGGGCAGACGAAGAAGGTCAGCGTGGCGCCCAGGCCGCCGCGCGCGGCGGTGAAGCGGGTGCGGCCGGGCTGGTGGACCGCCTTCCAGTGATCGGGTTTCGCCGGGCAGGGGCGCCAGGTCGGGGACCAGACCGTGCCGTCCTTTTCGCGCAGGTAGACGTAGAACCCGGGGCTGTCGACCGGCAGGTTGTACTGGCGGTAGCGGGTGAGGCGGTAGACGATCGGGCTCTTCCACCAGGCGAAGCCGCCGCCGGCCTGCGACACGAAGGCATGGAGTGAGCTGTTGGAGAGGTAGTTGATCCACGGCTGCGGGGTGTCGGGGCGCAGGATCTCGACGGCGCGGTCGGCATCGCGGAAGGCGAAATAGGAGGCGGCGGAATCGGCGGTCGGCGGTTTCATGCCGCACAGCTTACCTTTCCCGTCCGCCCGGTTCAAGGGCGATCGGCGGCGCTTCCTTCACATCCGGGAGCCAGTGCGCTACAATCGGCCTTCACGTTGGAGGAACCCGTTGGAGGAACCCGCATGAACCGTCGCATCCCCGCGTTCGCCGCATTCGGCGCGCTGGCCGCCTGCTTCCGTCTCGCGGCGCAGGAAGTCCATCCCAGGCCGGGGGAGGGCGACCGGCCGAACCCGATCGCCTCGCCCCACGCCGTCGCCGGCGGCACCCTCACCCTCTCGGGAATCCAGCCGAAGAGTTTCAACGGCTATCTCGACAACTTCCGCTCGACGCAGGAGGTGTTCGACCTGCTGTACGAGACCCTTCTCGGCACCGATCCGCTCACAGTCGATTTCGCGCCGGGACTGGCGTGCCGCTGGAGCGTGTCGGAGGACAAGCGGACCTTCACCTTCCATCTCGACCCGGCGGCGCGCTGGAGCGACGGGCGGCCGGTCACCGCCGCCGACGTCCGCTGGACCTTCGACGCGGTGATGGACCCGGCGAACGACACGGGGCCGCACAAGGTCGCCCTCGGCGTCTTCGCCCCGCCGGAAGCGCTGGACGAGCGGACGGTGCGCTTCACCGCGCGCGAGGCCCACTGGCGCAACCTGCTGGCGGCGGGCGGGTTCGCCGTCCTCCCCCGGCACGCCTTCGAGGGGGTCGATTTCAACACCATCAACTTCGCGTTTCCCGTCGTTTCCGGACCCTACCGGTTCGCCGCGATGCGCGAGAACAGCGACCTGCGCCTCGAACGCCGCGCCGACTGGTGGGGGCGCGCGCGGGCGTCGGGCGCCGGGGTCTACAACTTCCAGACGATCGTCTACCGCTTCTTCACCGACCAGGACAACGCCTTCGAGGCGATGAAGAAAGGGGACATCGACGTCTACGCCGTCTACACCGCGCGCATCTGGGCCAACGAGCTGCGCGGACCGCGCTTCGACAACAACTGGATCCTGCGCCGCCGCATCCGCAACCACAGCCCCATCGGCTTCCAGGGGTTCGCCATGAACCTGCGCCGTCCGCCGTTCGACGATCTCCGCGTCCGCCAGGCGCTGGCCGCCCTGCTCGACCGCGAGACGATGAACCGCACACTGATGTTCAACGCCTATTTCCTCCACCGCTCCTACTACGAGGACCTCTACGACGCGCAGCACCCGTGCACCAACCCCGTCTTCGCCTACGACCCCGGCCGCGCCGCCGCGCTGCTGCGCGAAGCCGGCTGGGCGCCGAATCCCAAGACCGGCCTGCTGGAGAAGGCGGGACGCCCCCTGGCGATCCGCTTCCTCACCCGCGACGGCGGCAGCGACCGCTTCCTCGCCGTCTACTCCGAGGCGCTGAAGCGGGCGGGGATCACCCTGCAGATCGACCGCAAGGACTTCGCCTCGTGGATGCGCGACATGGACGCCTTCAATTTCGACATGACCTGGTGCAGCTACGGCGGCGGGCTCTTCCGCGATCCCGAAACCATGTGGCATTCACAGGAGGCCGACCGTCCCGCCGGCAACAACGTCACCGGCTTCAAGGACCCCCGCGTCGACGCCTGGATCGAGGAGCAGAAGACCGAATTCGACCCGCTGCGGCGCAACGCCATCCTGCGCCGCATCGACGCCGTCCTCGCGTCGAGCGTCCCCTTCATCCTCCTCTGGAACACCGACGCCACCCGGCTCCTCTACTGGGACAAATTCGGCATGCCCGCGACCGTCCTCTCCAAATACGGCACCGAAGGCGCGGTCGTCGCCTACTGGTGGCACGATCCCGACTCCGCCGCCGATTTGAAGGCGGCCATGGAGAGCGGCCTCCCGCTCCCCCCGCGGAAATCCGAGGTCGACTTCGACGCGGTCTTCACGCCGCCGGAGCCAAATTTCCACCCTTGACGCTGCGCGGCGGTTGGGGTATTCTTTTCGTTCACATTTTAAGAGGAGTCCCCGTGAAGCTTGATCTGCTTGAAAAGGCGAAGGCCCGTATTCCGAGCGTGCCGGTGCTGGTCAACCTGGTGTCGAAGCGGGTGCGCCAGTTGAACGTCGGCATGCGTCCCTACGTCAAGCCCGAGTCGATGGACGAGGACAAACTGGATATCGCCCTGCGCGAAATCGCCGAAGGCAAGATCATCGCCGAGGTCGATTTCGACGCCATCGCGCGGCGGCAGAAGATCCAGGAGAAGTACGCCTCGACCTGAGGCGGTGCGGACCGGGAGAGAGGGGCGGCGCGTCGGCGCGGCCCGGTCACGGACGGGCCGGGGGAGATCCATGGCCCCTTTTTTTTCGGCGCACGCGCGCGCCGTTTCGAAACGGAAACCCCCATGGCCGAGAAAACAACCAAACCGGGCGGGAACCTGGCGGTCAACCGCAAGGCGCTGCACGACTACCAAGTGCTGGAGAAGCACGAGGCGGGTCTGGCGCTGGTCGGCACCGAGGTCAAGGTCGTGCGCAACGGCGAGGCGGGACTCTCCGGCGCCTACGCCAAGGCTTCCAATGGCCAGCTTTTCCTCCACCAGGTGACGATCCCGCCCTACGCCTTCGGCAACCGCTTCAACCACGAGTCGCTGCGGACGCGGCGGCTGCTGATGCACAAGGGGCAGATCCGCAAGCTGCAGGCGATGCAGGAGCAGAAGGGGCTCGCCCTGGTCCCGCTGCGGATCTATCTGACGCCGCGCGGTCTGGTCAAGGTGGAGATCGGCGTCTGCCGCGGCAAGAATCAGCAGGACAAGCGCGAGACGATCCGGCGGCGCGAAGCGGACCTGGAAGCCCGCCGCGAGATGGCGCGCCGGTGAGGCGCCATGCCCGCTACTCCTTGACGGTCAGCACGCTGTTCAGCGTCCCCAAGTCGTTCTGCGTCCATTCGCCGTTGTTGGGATCGACGCACCACGTGCCGTTGATGACGAACTTGTACTCGTAGGTCCCCGGCGGAAGCATCAGGCTGGTGGTGAAGGCGCCGGTCCCCTTTTTGTCGGTCAACTTCCTGGACTGGGGATCCCAGTTGTTGAACGTGCCGGCGAGACAGACAATGGCGCCCGGATCGGCCTGCACCGAAAACGTGACACGGCGGTTTTTTGTCGCGGTTGCTTTCGCCATACCCTCCTCCTTGTCCCCTGTGGGACGGCAATCTTCCAGAAATACGGAAGCAGAATACCGAAAGTCCGGCCGTTCGTCAAGGAAGTTGGAGCGGCAGGAAGTTGGATCGCTAGCGGGTGCGGCGCCGGGCCGGCAGCAGCAGGCTGAAGAGGATCCCCAGGGCGAAACCGAGCAGCAGGGCGATGCCGAGCAGGGCGGCCGCGGGCAGCGCGGCCTTGCCGAACAGGAACCGCACCTCGACCGCCTGTGTGTTCTGCAGGACGACGGTCAGCGCCACGACGACGACGGCCAGCGCGCCGGCGAGCTTCAGCTTCCACATGGGGATTCTCCGGTGTCCGGGTTACAGCAGCGGCCGCAGCACCGCCGCCGCCTCGCGGGCGCTGGCGAGGCTGTCGCCGATGGTGCTGGCGTCGAGCTCGTAGATCAGCCACTCGGCCCGCGCGTCGCGGGCGGCGGCGACCACCGCCTTGAAATCGAGGTCGCCGCGGCCGATCTCGACCGGCCGCTTCTCCGCGCGCTGGTAGTCCTTGGCGTGGACCTGCGGCACGCGGCCGGCGTAGGCGCGAATCGTGGCGATCGGGTCCTGGCCGCCGGCATAGATCCAGGCGGTGTCGAGCTCGGCCTTGACGTGCCGTGCGTCGGTCGCGCCATAGAGGGCGTCGAGCAGGGTCTTGCCGCCGCGGATTTCGAGTTCCGGCGCATGGTTATGGTAGGTAAAGCGAAAACCCTGTCCGGTGGCGACGCGGCCGGCGTCGGCGAGGGCGGTGATCGTCGCCTCCCAGTTCTCCAACTCCGCCTTGCCGCAGCAGCTGGTCGTGATGCACGGAATCCGCAGCGCCTTGGCGTAGCGGTAGGAGAGGC
>CAYVKQ010000010.1:6643-12442 GCA_964451945.1 uncultured Lentisphaerales bacterium | reverse complement strand
GATCCTGGAGTCCTGTGTGCAGGCCGCAGCAGACGAGCCCCGTCCCGGCGATGAACCCGGCAACCGCCTCGGGATCCATCCCGCCGTAGTTCCAGGCGAATTCCACGCCTTCGAAGCCCATCTCCCGGATCGCCCGGATCGTCCCCGGGAAATCCTTCTCCAGTTGATCGCGCACCGAATAGAGCTGAATGCCGAATCGCATGATTGTTCTCCTTGTGTTGCTGTTTCCGTCTATGCCCGCGCCTCGCGCGCCGCGCGGCAGAGCGCGGTGGCCACGGCGGCGCACTGTTCGCGCGTCCAGGAGAGGCCGATGCCGACCGCGCCGGTGCGGGCGAGGATCGCCAGCGTCCTGGCGCAGCACGCCGGCGTGATCGTCGTGCGGCAGGCCTTGTTCTCGGGACGCCGGAACGGATTCATGGCATCGCAGAACCCGCCCTGCTTGTTGAGCAGGACCGACCAGTTGGTGTAGACGTGGAGGCCGCTGTCGATCGGGCTGCCGAGCGCGCAGTCGGCGTTCAGTTCCTTGGCGCGGGCGGCCACCCTGGCCCGCTCCTCCGCCGTGTTGAAGAGGAAGGTCGCGTGGTTGCCGCAATCGCCCGCCAGGTCGGCCGAGGGGGAGATGGTGACGGCGCTTCCCTCGGCGCTGACCGCTTCGAGGAGCCAGTCGCGGCGCTCGCGCAGCCGCGCGAGGATGCCGTCGAGCCGCTCCAGCTGCACCCGCAGCACCGCGCACTGGAGCTCGTTCATGCGCAACGTGTGGCCCAGGAACGGCTCCTCGGTCATGGTGCCGGCGTGGCCGCGGAAGGTGCACCCCATGTCGTGGAAGTAGAGCGCCCGCTCGAACAGCTTGCGGTCGTTCGTCAGCAGGGCGCCGCCCTCGCCGCAGGTGATGGTCTTGAACTGGTTGAAGCTGAAGGCGCCGGCGTCGCCGATCGCCGCCAGCCGCCGCCCCTTGTAGCTGCCGCCGATCGCCTGGCAGGCGTCTTCCAGCACGCGGATCCCGTGCTTCTTCGCGACCGCCAGGATGGCGTCCATGTCGCTCGGCCGGCCGCCCATGTGGACCGGGATCACCGCCTTGGTGCGCGGTCCGATGCGGCGTTCGAAGTCGGCGGGATCGAGGGTGAGGGTCTCGTCCACGTCGGCCAGGACCGGGATGGCGCCGACGCTCAGCACCGCGCCGGCGCTGGCCAGCCAGGTGAAGGCGGGGACGATCACCTCGTCGCCCGGGCCGATGCCCAGGCCGACCAGGCCGCAGATCAGCGCGCCCGTCCCCGAGGTGACCATCAACGTGTGGCGGCTGCCGAACAGCTCGGCCATCCGCTTCTCGCAGGCGTCCGCCTGGCCGCCTTCGCCCCCCCGGTAGCGGAACAACTGCCCCGAGCGGATCACGGCCGCGACGGCATCGATCTCTTGCTGCCCCATCTCGTACATTTTATTTCTCCTTCTGTTGGCGTGGTCCGTATTGTCCCGCTTTCACTGGGTTCCTGTAAAGAGATCAATCTTGAGAAGAGGTCGCGGATCGTGCGCCTGTCAAGCATCGCGGCTTGACGACCGCAATGGCGTTCATGGTACCGTAGAGCCCTGCGGAGGCGTTGCCGGCGGCCGCGCGCGGCCGGAAATTGCAGAATCCCCCGCGGCATGGGCGAAAGGATCCCTTATATGACCACACGCACGCATCACCCGCTGCAGGAGAAAATCCAGCGCCTGCTGGACAATGCCGTCGCCGCCGGCGAGGAGGTCGGATGCCAGGTGGCCGTGTTCATCGACGGCGCGCTGGCGGTGGACGCCTGCGCCGGCACGACCGGCCGCGGCGGCGGCGCGAAGGTCGATTCGCGGACCCTCTTCCCGGTTTTCTCGTCGGGCAAGGGGCCGGTCACCACCGCCTTTCTGCGGCTGGTCGAGCGGGGCGTCGTCGACCTCGACCGCAGGGTCGGCGAGCTCTGGCCCGAATTCGCCTGCAACGGCAAGGAGGAGACGACCGTGCGCCACATCCTGCAGCACCGCTCCGGCGTCTGCGTGCGGACCCCCTACGACTCGATCGAACAGATCGCCGACTGGGACACGATGTGCGCGCGCGTGGCGGCCGCGCGGCCGGTGTTCCCCCCGGGCAGCGCCACCCGCTACCAGACGATCAACTACTCCTGGCTGCTGGGCGAGCTGGCGCAGCGGGCGACCGGCAAGCCCCTGCCGCGGGTTCTCGATGAGGAACTCTACGGCCCGGCCGGACTGCGCGACCTGTTCTTCGGCGTCCCCGACCGGGAGCTGCCGCGCGTCGCCCGCATGGTCCGCGGCCCCGGCCTGCCCGCGGTTCCCGTGCCGCCGCCCTGCTGGGATTATTCACTCGAAGAGATCATGAACAACCGCGTCATCCAGCAGGCGTGCCTCCCCGGGTTCAACTGCATCTCAACCGCGGTCGACCTCGCCCGCCACTATGCGCTGCTTCTGGACGCGGAATCGGAAAACCGGCTGCTGCGGCGGGAAACCGTCCGCGCCGCCTGCACGCTGTCGCTGGCGCCCAACGATCCGCCACCGGCCACGCGCGCCGCGTGGTCCCAGCACGGTCTGGGGTATGCCGTCAGCCACCCGGATGCCGACGACGTCGGCCAGCGGTTCGGCCATGCCGGCTACGGCGGCGCCGACGCCCAGGCGTTTCAGCGGCAGCGGCTGGCCTTCGCCTACACCTGCAACCTGACGCACGGCACGGCCAAGCTGCGCAATGCCTTGATCGCCTTGCTGGCGCCGGAGGCGTGAAGCACGGACGCCGCCTTCACGCCGGCGACGTCATCGAGAGAGAGCGCGGGCGGTCGTCGTGCGGACGATCCTGCAGGCCGAGGACTGCAATCATCTCCTTGAGATAAGCGCCGCCGGCCGCGAGCCGTTCCTTGACGTCGTCGGCAAAGGGGATCCGCTCGCAGGCGTCGGGATCACCCAGCTCGCCCGCGGCGAGCCGCCGCTGGCACTGCCCCACCAACCGCATGAAAGCGGCGAATTCGGCGAGTGTCAGGTCGGGATGGAGCGCCAGCCACCGCTTCTCGAAGCAGGGAAACTGGAACAGCCACTTGTGGTCCTCGATCGAGAGAGGGAGGTTCGGCGCGTATTCGGCCAGAGCGGGGAGCACGGCGCGCCAGTCGATCGCGCCGCGTCCGGGCGGCAGGGTCTGGCGGCGGATGCCGCGGTCGGTGAAGAAGGCCACCGCGTCCTTGACGTGGGTCAGGTGGGTGTAGGGGGCGGCGCGCCGCGCCGCGAGGACGGGGTCCTCGCCATGGCAGAGGACGTTGGCGGTGTCGAGGCAGATACCGGCGATGTCGGGGCCGGCGTCCTCGACCAAACGCACCAGCTCGGCGGTGGTGGTGTCGCCGTGCGTCTCCAGGTTGATGCGCGAGCCGTGCTGCCGCAGCACCGGCCCGAGCGCGCGGATGAAGCGGGTCGAGGCGGCCAGGTGCTCGGTCCACGGCACCGCGTGCAGGTAGCGTTCGTCGCCGCCTCCGAGGGAGCTGTGGAGTTCGTGCCAGCCGCAGGCGGCGGCCAGCGCGATCTCGGCGCCGACGGCTTTGCGGTGCGCCTCGGGATCGAGGCCGGCGATAAACGGATTGCAGGTGCACGAGAGTGAGACCTGGGAGTAGAGCCCGAGCCCGTCGGCCCGCTCGCGGACCGCCCGCAGTTCCCCCGCGTCGAGGGTCGGTGAAAGGCTGCGCAAGCCGCCGAACTGCGCCCCCTCCAGCCCCATCGACTGGATCAGGTCGAGCTGCCCGAAGGGATTCAGCTTGAGCGGGTGGAGGGTGAAGGTGTCGACGCCGACTCTCATTTCGCCCCCTTCCGCTCCGCCCCCTTGTCCACATGGTAGGCGGGCGCCACGCCGCCGGAGAAGCCGCCCAGCCGTTCGGGCATGCCGACCGGCCGCCACGGCTCGGGAGCGATCGGCAGCGCCACGGCGCACCCGCCCGCGACCGAGCGGTAGGCCGCCTCGGCGGCCTCAACCGTGCCGCGGCAGGCGTGTCCCGACGTCACCACTTCCGACGGTTCGCCGGCGAGCATCCGCAGCCATTGGTCGATCAATCGCTCGTGGCCGCCCCAGGAGCCGGCGGGGACCTGCACAAATTCGCTGAACACCGCCTCGCCGTACTGCTTCGCCGCCGCTTCTGAACGCTCGTGCAGCAGCAGCCAGACGCCACGCCCGTTCATGCGGTAGGCCTCGCCGCGGGTGCCGCAGACCTGGATCATCTCGTACCAGAGACCGTTTTTCGCGGCGTTCGACCGCGTCCACCAGTTGATTGAAAGCTCGGCCATTGCGCCCGAGCGCATCCGCGCCAGAATCGCGCCAAGGAACTCGCCCTGCATCCGCTCGGGGCGGACGGCGGAACGGCAGGTGACCTCTTCGATCTCGCCGCCGTACCAGCGCAGCGCGTCGATCTGGTGGGTCAGGCACGACATGATGCAGCCGCCGCCAATGCCGTCCTTCCAGTAGGCCCAGCTCGTCTGCGGAATGGCGACGTTCTGGTTGTGGTCGAGCTTCCAGTAGAAGATGTCGCCCAGCAGGCCCGAATCGACGACCGCCTTGAGCGCCATCCATTCGCCGTGGTAGCGGCGGTCGTGGCAGACGGTGAGGGTGACGCCGGCCGCGTCGCACGCCTCGATCATCCGGTCGCACTCCCAGGTGTTGCGGGCGAGCACTTTTTCGATCAGCACGTGCTTGCCGGCGGCGGCGGCGTCCAGCGTCGCCGGCAGGTGGAGGTGGTGCGGCAGCAGGATGTCGACCGCCTCGATCTCCGGCATCGCGAGCACCTCGTGGTAGTCGCGCACGATGGTCACGTCCGGTCCCAGCAGCTTGTGGATCGCCTCGTCGCGCGCCGGCATCGGCTCGGCGACCGCCACCACCTCGCCGTGCGCCGCCGCCTGGCGCAGCGCCGGTCCGTGCGCCCCCAGGATGCCGCCGCCGCCCAACACACCGACCTTGACTCTGCGGGATTGCATTGCGCCTCCTCCTTCATCACAGGATGGTTTCCATCAATCAGCCGACCGCGCGGCTGCGCCGCGCACAAACGATGGCTGACGGGAGCGTGAACGTTCACCGCCCAGCGTCCAGCGAGAAGATACCATATTCCGGTGGCGGTCAACAGGCCTTGCGGGGCACTTGCGGGGCACGGCCTTGGTCGCGGTCGCCCTGTAGCCGCGGTCGGCGACCGCGGCTACAGCGCGGATGGCTTGCGTATACCGGGCTTCTCCGCCGCATGCGCCGGCCGATTTGCATCGGACGCCGGGGGCCGTCTATACTCTGCCCATGACACGACGCAACCTTGTGAAAGCGGCGATCCGGCATCGCGAGACCCCGCGCTGTCCCTATCTGATCGATCTGTGCGGCGAGACCATCGACCAGGTGAAAGCCCACACCGGTTGCGCCGACGTCGACGCCTGGATCGACAACGATATCCTCGATATCGGCGTGCCGTGGTGGACGTGGGATAAGCTGGGCGCCGACTGGAGCGGGCCGGAGACGCCCGCCTCGCCGGCCTCGGTCACCGGCACCGGCAGCTACGAGAAACTGGCCGACCGTGTCCGGGAGCGGCGCGAGCACTCCGACAAGTATTTTCTGGTGCGCATCTACGGGAGCCACTTCGAAAAGGCCTGCTTCGCCCGTGGCTTCGAGAACTTCATGGCCGACCTCGCGGCCGACCTTCCCTTCGCCAAACGGTTCTGCCGCCGGATCGTGGAACGGAACCTGGTGATGCTGGAGAACTTCCTGACGATCCCCGAGATCGACGGCGTGCTGCTGGGAAGCGACTGGGGCAGCCAGCGCGGCAC
>CAYVKQ010000010.1:4360-6543 GCA_964451945.1 uncultured Lentisphaerales bacterium | reverse complement strand
CTGCCGTTCGGCACGCCGGACGAGGTGCGCGCCGAGGCGCGGCGGGTGCGCGACCTGCTCTCCGCCGGCGGCGGCTACATCTTCGCCCCGGCCCAGGGGATCCAGGGCGATGTCCCGCCCGCCAATATCGAGGCGCTGCTCGAAGTGGCGCGCGAGGAACGGCGGCGGAGGTGAGCGGGGCGCGTTCCGTTTGACCGTGCCGGACGAGCGACGATCCCGTGGTGGAGATGCGCTTCCAGCAGAACAGGCGCATCTCTGTTTACTGACCTTGCACGAAGAGTGACCGCGTGGATGTCCGCCCGCGCCCCGGGCGACGCGGCGGCGGCGGGCGATGCGCCACCCTTTGGCCGCCAACGCTCAGCCGTTGTCTTTCGGAAACGGTCGCTGTAAACTTTGGCTGTGGATGCGACGACAGATAACCTTTCGTTTGCCGACGTGACCCGGGCCTCCCCGCCCAAACAGAAGGTGGCGTTGTTCCGCTCGCTCTTCCACGGCCGCGACGACGTTTTCGCGCGCCGGTTCGAGAGCGCGCGCACGGGGCGGAGCGGCTACCAGCCGGTCTGCCTCAACGAGTGGCGCCGCGGCGTGTGCGACAAGAAGAGCGTCGCCTGCGCGCGCTGCCCGAACCGGCAGTTCGTGCCGCTCTCCGACGAGACGGTCACCCGGCACCTCACGGGCGCGGACGAACAGGGCCGCCCGTTCGTCATGGGCCTCTATCCATTGCTGCCCGACGAAACCTGCCGTTTTCTCGCCATCGATCTCGACCAGGCGACGTGGCAGGAGGACGCCGCGTCGGTGTTGCAGGCGGGGCGCGACCTGGGCCTCCCGTTCGCTTTGGAGCGCTCCCGCTCCGGCAACGGCGCCCACCTCTGGCTCTTTTTCGCGGCGCCGCTCCCGGCGCGGCTGGCGCGCGAGCTGGGCGCGGCGGCGCTGACGGCGGCGGCCGAGCGCCGGGCGCGGCCGGGACTCGATTCCTACGACCGGCTTTTCCCCAACCAGGACACGATGCCCCGGGGAGGGTTCGGCAACCTGATCGCGCTCCCCTTGCAGAAACAGGCGCGGGCGGCCGGCAACACCGTTTTCCTCGATGACGCCTTCGCCCCGTACGACGACCAATGGGCGTTTCTGGCGCAGGTGCGCCCCATGTCCGCCGGCGAAGCCGAGGCCGTGACCGGCGCGGCGCGCGGCAGCGGCGGCATCCTGGGTGTCCGCTATCCCATCGTCGACGACGAAGCGCCGCCATCCCCGCGGCATGCCGTCCGCGGCCTGCCGCTCCCCGAGGGGGCGAAGCCCGGTTCAGTGGTTGCCCGCTTGAGCGACGTCATCGCGATCGAACGCCAGGCGCTGCCCGCTTCGCTGCTGAACCGCCTGGTGCGGCTGGCCGCATTCCAGAATCCGAAATTCTACGAGGCCCAGGCGATGCGGATGAACACCTTCGGCATCCCGCGCATCATCTCCTGCGCCGAGCTCGCGGGTGATGCCGTCGCGCTGCCGCGGGGGTGCCGGGAAGAGGTCGAGGCACTGTTCCGGGCGGCCGGCATCCGGCTGGAGGTGCGGGACGAGCGCAATCCGGGCACGCCGCTCGATGTCGCGTTCGCCGGCGAGCTTCGGCCGGAACAGCGGCCGGCGGCGCAGGCGATGCTCCAGCACGACACCGGCGTCCTGGCGGCGACGACGGCCTTCGGCAAGACGGTGCTGGCGGCGTGGCTGATCGCGCAGCGCGGGGTGAATACGCTCGTCCTGGTCAACCGGCGTCCGCTTCAGGAACAGTGGGTGGCCCGCCTCTCGGCGTTTCTCGGGATCCCGGAGACGGCGATCGGACGCTGGGGCGGCGGACGCAAAACCCTCACCGGGCGGATCGATGTCGCGCTGTTCCAGAGCCTGGTGCGGAAGGGCGATGTGAATCCCCTCGTCGCCGACTACGGGCACGTGGTGGTCGACGAGTGCCATGCCGTCCCGGCCGTCGGCTTCGAGGCGGTCGTGCGGCGGGCGCGGGCGCGCTATGTGCTGGGGCTTTCGGCGACGCCGGTGCGCAAGGATGGACACCACCCGATCCTCTTCATGCAGTGCGGTCCGATCCGCTACCGGGTGAGCGCGAAACAGCAAGCGGCGCGGCGGCCTTTCGTCCATCTGGTCAAGGTCCGGCCGACCACCTTCCAGCCATCGCTGGAGGCGGCGGAGGA
>CAYVKQ010000010.1:0-4260 GCA_964451945.1 uncultured Lentisphaerales bacterium | reverse complement strand
GCCGTTGCCGGCTGGCCGCCCGAAGTCGAGCTGCCGGTCGATCCGCAGTGGAACGAAACCTACGCGGCGACCGTGCGGCGGCTGCTCCGCGACGGAGTGGACGAACGGCTGGCCGGCCTCTTCGTCTTCGCCGCCCGGACGCTCACGGACGAGATGGCCGGCGCGGCGCGGGCGCGCAGCGCCGTCGAGGCGTTCCTCTTCCGCCGCCTCGAAACGATCCCCGGGACGGCGGGGCGGTTCGTCCTCAACGGGTCGCTGCCGATCGCTTTCGGCGACCGCGACACGATGGAGGTCGACCTGCTCTGCGAGCGCGCGAAGGTGGCGGTCGAGATCGACGGCGCGCAGCATCTGGGGGATGCGGCGGCCTACCGCCGCGACCGGATGAAGGACCTGCTGCTGCAGGAGCGCGGCTACGTCGTCCTGCGCTTTCTGGCCGACGACGTGCTGCAGCGTCTCGACCGCGTGCTCGACACGCTGCTGCGGGTGTTGGCCAGTCATTCATAGTGCGTCCAGAGCCGGAACGCTTTCCTGCGCCTCCCCCTCCCTCCTCTCGCTTTCTTGTCCTACACCCCCGCTACCAACTGATCACGACCGACCCTGTGATCCTTTCCAGAGGGCGGAAGCACTCGAGCCCGAGACGGGTTTCCGTTCCGCCCGCCACCGCATTCCGGCTTTCGGGAGGGGCCAGCTTCAGGGTCTTCAACCCGCCCGGAGCGGGCGCCACCCGCAGCAGCGCATGCTTGAGGCCGGTGACCACGAAGCGGATGCCGGTCGGACCGGGATGCAGTTCCCGGCAGGAGACCGTCGAGGATTCGTCCTGCTCCACAAAAAGCCGGCAGACGCCATTCCAGGCTTTCGGGAAACGGTAAAGCGCGCGGCCGTTCCTCAGGCGCAAATCGGAATTCAACAGGACCGGCGCGCCCAGCGGCGTCCGGATCGCGTAGTCCACCAGCGCGTTCTGGGCCGCTCCCGTGAAATGCCATCCGTTCCGGTTCACATGAATTCCGATCACCGGCTCCAGGATCTCCCGCTCCGGACAATCGTAGCGCAACTCCCAGCCGAACCGCTGCAGGAGGGCGGCGCAGAATCGAGCCGGGGAGAAGCGGCCGGCCTCGTCGTTCAGATGGATGTAGCCGTCGTCCAGCCACCGGTTATCCTGGATGGGATGGTCGATGGAGCCCCTGAACCAGACGACCCGCCCCTCGCCCCGGACCGCCTCGGCGGCAAAGGTCCTGCGCGCGCCGCCGCACACCGCGTGCAGGAGCGGCCGCCGGCCGCCGATCTCGCACAGGCCGCCGCCCGAATAGATCTCGCGGTGGATGAAGAGGCTCCCGTCGGCAAAGTTCGGCGGAGGGGAAACCGAGGCCTCGGCCAGGTGCAACGCGCACTCCCCTTCGATGGCTTCGGCCAGCCCGGTTCCCAGAAGTTCCCGCAGCCGTTCGCTTGCGCCGGTCAACGGCCCGTAGAGGAACACCCCACCGCCTTTTTCGGCATGGTCGAGCAACCGGCTTTCCCATTCGGAACCGGGATCGGGGACCGGGGAGACCAGGACGCGGCCTGCGACGCAGTCTGGATTCCCGCGGAAATTTCCCGTGGAGCAGACCGTGTTGAGCGGAAATCCGGCGTTGATCGCATTGCGGATCGCCAGATCCCCGAAGAACACCTCCTTGATCCGGCCGGCCTCCGGCCCGATCCAGCGGTGGTACTCGTCGAAGGGATAGATCCAGACGAACGGGCCGGGCGCGTCGGGGGCGCGCGAAAAGGCCTCGATCAGGTGCGGCGTCACCTCCAGCGGAGGGGCCTCGGGCAGTTCGCCATACGTGGTGTCGACGGAGAGGAAACTCAACTGACCGGGCGTCCCCACCCTGCCCCCGGCGTCCACCCGGGAAACCGTCAGCGGCAGATAGATGTCGTAGGGCGACCGTTCATAGCAGTGGATCCACGGAGTGAAACCCCACCAGGGATCGTGCAGGTAGTAGCGGAACGCGAAGTCGTCCTTCGGCAGCTCGGCGATGTGCGACATCCAGCCGGCCAGCTCGATCCCGAGATCCTTGTTCAACGCCGCCCAGGGGGAATTGGGCGCGGGAAGCTCAATGAAGCGGCCTTCGTAGATGTCCTTGTTGGGCGTGGCGTCCGTGGCCAGGTCGATCCCGGTGGAGACATTCGTGCCGCGGACTTCGATGGGGATATGCGGGCATTCGCGCTTGAGCACCTGCCAGAAATGGAGGTTGCGGCGCTGGATTTCAGCCACGCGGCCGGGGCTGAATCTTCCGTCCTTGAAAATCGACCCCTCGTACCCCCACGGAAAATTGCCGAAGCCGAAGCCGTTGGAGAGCCAGAGGTAATCGAAACGAATGTCCGCGAAAAAGGCCCCGACCTGCTTTGCGAAGAAATCCCCGAACGGCAGCCCGTCGGGAATGCCTCCGGGAAAGGCGGCGTAGCGCCGCTGGTCGGCCTTGAGCGTGGAATAGCAGGAGACGATGCTGAAGCCGCCTTCGAACCCGGCGCCCTCGCACGACTCGGGGTGCCGGATGTATTTGAAGGGGGACTTGGCGAATTCGGGCCCCGGATCGAAGGTCTCCCCGACGCGGATGGGCTTCTGCAGCACCTCGGCGCCGACCGAGCGGATGACCTCGATCAGCGCGTTCAGCGACTGGTAGGTGAAGCAGGCGGGATGGTCGCAGTACAAACGGGGCTTGAACTCGGCATTCGGATCGGTTTTCCGCCGTCTGGCCAGTTCCTCCGGCTTGAGGTTCGCGCGGCCAATATACTTGCCCCATTCGATCTGCTCACCGGGATCGCCCGCGTAATCGAGGATTTCGGAGCCGTCCCCGACCCACAGCAGCACGGACACCTGCCCGGTGTGCGCGCAAAGAGGGGCCCATTGCGTGAACAGACGCCGGCAGATCGTTCTGTGCGACGCCGCATCCGTATTTCCAAACGGTTTGAGCGACATCTCCAGCGTGATGTTCTTGAGGTGCATGGCGCCTCACCGCACCAGTAGAACCGTGCCGGGCGTGGGGTTCACGCCGAGGAAGACGGTGCCGTCCGCGCCGTTGAAGCCGTAGGTGCCGCCACCCAGGCCGCCTTTGGTCGTCGCCGCCGGTTCAAGGGGGGTGCCGCTCCATTCGTTCCGGCTGCTCCAGACGGCGACGCGGCCACCGCCGCCGCCGCCCTTGCCGCCGCCGCCGGCGCGCATGTTGCCGCCCTTGGCGCTCAAGGTGCCCGTTCCCTTGAAGATCGAGCAGTCGACTAGGATGCCGCCGCCCGAGCCGCCGCCGTCGCCATGGCCGGAGGCGTCCCGGCCGTCGGCGACCAGCGCGCCGTCGATGCGCGCCACGCCCCTGAAGGGCCGCGCCCGGATGCGGATCAGGCCGCCGCCGTCGCCGCAGTCGTTGCCGCCGCTGCTGCCGGGGTCCGACGGACGCTGCAAGGAGCCGTAGGGGCTGCCGCCCAGAGCTATGATCGTGCCGTTGGTCGCGTCGCCGCCCCGGCCGCCGTAGCCGCCGCCGCCGCCGTAGTTGCCGCCCTGCGCGTTCTGTCCGAAGCCCGGCCCGATCCCTGGCTTGCCATCCCCCTTGGCCGGATAGCCGCCGCCGACGGCGTTGACCGCGCCGTTCGTCGTCACGTACAGGAGGCCGACGTCGAGGAAGGGCGAGCCGCCGTCCGCGGGCGAGGAGCGGAGGTAGGCCGTGCAGCCGGGCGACACCGTGAACGTGCCGCCGACCCGCACGAGGGCGCCGTAGTCGGCGGCGACTTCGTTCGTCGGCCCGGCGTAGACGTGAAGGGCGGCCCGGTTGGTGAGGAGGAGGTCGCCGCCGCACTCGAGGACGGCGTGGTCCCGCAGGTCGAGCACGCCGCCGTCGGCGAGGGTCGTGTCGTTGCTGACCGTGAGCGCGCAGCCGTCGGGGAAGCGGACGCGGCCGTTGGTGATCGTCAGGCTCGGCGCCGCCCATGCGGTCAGCCCCGGGATCACGATCCTGCCGCAGCCGCCCATGACGGGCTCGGGGAAGAAACTGCTGTCGGCGAGGTAGAGGGTGCCGACCTCGCCGTTGCCGTCGGCGGGGTACCCGACGGTGTCGACGGCGCTTCCCGTCCCGCCCTGCAGCGAGAAGAAGATGTCCGTGCCGGCAGCGGCGGCGTTGTAGGTCAGGGCGATGCGCCCGCCGCCGCCGCCGCCGTAGGTGCCGCCGGCGGTGCCGTTGCCGCCATCGGCGGTGATCTGGCCGCTGCCGGCGATCATGCCGCAGGCGATGTGCA
>CAYVKQ010000009.1:8574-22748 GCA_964451945.1 uncultured Lentisphaerales bacterium | reverse complement strand
GTCCAGCGCCGTCAGCTCGGGCGGCTCGGCATAGGGCAGACGGACGCTCAGCGCCGCCCGCGGCGGGGGCATCAGGCGGACCGGTTCGTCGCCGTAGAAGAGACGCAGGTCTTCGGCCGACGCGTCCCACTGCATGGTGCGCGCCTGCGCAGTGCCCGCCACCGCGCCGGCGAAGCGGATCGTCCCCCGCTCGGCGCGGACCGTCTCGTCGAGGCCGAGAAACGGCTTGAAATCCCGGACCGCCGCGGCGACATCCACGGTGCCGGTCACCGCTATCTTCCCGATCGGCACCGCCGTGGTCGCCGTCGCCTCCAGGCGGCCGCCGGCCGACACCGCGCCCCAGGGTGAACGGAGCGCGCACGAGCGGATCGCCACGCCGCGCGCGTCGCGCCTGGCCGCCAGTGTGAGCGCGACATCCCCTTCGGGCGACGGCTGCAGCCCCGGCGCAGCGAAGGAAAAGTCCGCGACCGCGAGCTCGGTCTCGATCGTCGCCTGCTGCAGTCCGGCGAGGGTCGCCTCGGCGGTGAGGTCGAGCACGCCCTGCCGCACCCATTCGGCGCCCGTGAGCGTGGCGAGCAGCGGACGGAGCACCCGCAGATCGAGCGCCGTGACGGCGAGGGCGAGCCGTCCCTTGCAGGCGGGGTCGTCGAACGCGCGCGCCAGCAGCAGCCGCGGCTCGGGCAGCTCGCCGTCTACGCGCACGGTGCCGCCGCCGTCGCCGAAGGGGACGCGGCACTCCCCCTTCAGCGCCACCGGCTTGTCCCACGCCTCCAGGGTCAGCGTTCCCGCCACCCGGTCGGCCAGCACCGTGTCGCCGTCGCCGCCGGCGACGACGATCCTGCCGTCGCGGACAACCGTTTCGGCGCGGACGGGAATCCGCAACAGGGCGGAGCGCGGACCGGCCGCCGCGGTGGCTGCGGGCGGCGCCGCCACGGTTCCACCCGCGGCTGGCGTGGACGCCGTCAACTTCGTTGGCTGCGCCGGCGACTCTTCCGCGGACGCCTCCGCGGAGGCGCCCGCGGCCGGCACGGCGCGGGCGAGGCGGACCAGCGGCTCGCGCAACGTCACCACGCCCGCATCGACCGAGCGGTAGGGAATCAGCTTGAGCAGACCCGCGGAGACGTCGGCCCCGGCAACCGCCACCGCCACGCCGCGCGCCGGATCACTGAAGCGGATTCCCTCCGCGCGCTGTCCGCCCCGCCAGCGGAGTGTCCAGTCGTCCACCGACAGCGCGGCAGGCGCCAGGGAGGCGTTGATCCGCGCCACGATGCGGTCGCGCACCGGCGGCAGCGAGGCGATCCGCGGCAGAAACACCACGCCCAGCACCAGGCCGGCCAGCACCAGCCACAAGAAGGCGGCCAGGCCGAAACGACGCCGGCGACGCTCCCAGCGTTCCTGCTCTGCAATGTCCTGTTCCGTATCCACGCCGCTCATGTCCATAAGGCAGCCCCTCGTTGGCGTTCAGGTCGTGGAGTTTGAGTATAGCGCAACGCCGCGTGGATCGAAACCGGTAATCGCACCCGCTACGAACCCGCCTCCTGGCCCAGGCAGGCGGCGGCGGCGGCGCGGATGTCGGCGATCGTATGGAGCGCGCCCATGCAGCCGCGGAGGCGAGCGGCGCCGGGCATCCCCGCGAGATAGCGAAAAAGGTGGCAGCGGAAGGTCAGCGCCACCGCGGCCTCGGGATCGAGCACCCGCGCCGGCAGGCGCTGTCGGGCGCGGATCCGTTCCTGCAGCTCGCGCGCGGCGGCGAGGTGGTCGTCCAGGACGGCGCGGATTTCGGCGGCGGAGCGGCGGCGGGGCGGAACGGGCGGCTCGCCGGCGTGGGTGAAGGCCGCGTGGATGTCGCCGAAGAGCCAGGGGTTGCCCATGGCGGCGCGGCCGACCATCACGGCGTCGACGCCCGTTTCGCGCACCATCCGCCGCGCGTCGGCCGCGCAGCGGATGCCGCCGTTGCCGATCACCGGGATGCGCGCGGCGGCCTTGACGGCGGCGAGCAGGTCGAGCGCCACCGGCCCGCTGTGGACGCTCGCGGCGAACCGGCCATGGACCGCGAGCGCGGCGGCCCCGGCCTCCTCCGCCGCCCGCAGAATCTCATGCACCAAGACGCAGTCCGGCTTGAGCCCCACGCGGGTTTTGACCGTGACCGGCAGCGGCATCGCCGCGCGCATGGCCGCCACCATCGCCCCGATCCGTCCGGGATGCGGCATCAGGGCGGCGCCGCAGCCGTTCGCGGTGATCTTGCGCATGGGACAGCCGGCGTTGATGTCGATCGCGGCGAAGCGCTCCGACCGCCACACGGCCGCCGCCGCGTCGGCCATCTCCGCGGGGTGCGCGCCGTAGAGGTGTGCCGCCACGGGCCCCTCGCCGGGCAGCGTCTCCAGAAGGTGCCAGGTTCTGTCGGAAGCGCGCAGCAGGCCGAGGGCGCTGACCATCTCGGTGTAGCTCAGCGCCGCGCCGAAGGCATGGCAGATCCGCCGCATCGCCGCGTCGGTGAACCCCGCCATGGGGGCGAGGAACACGGGACGCGGCCGGGGATCATCGGGACCTGCGGAGCGGGGCAGCCAGGCGTGCAAGGAAAAGCCTTCGGTTGTGTGAAGTCGCAATGGATTTATCGTGCCATGTCCCGCGACCGCTGTCGAGCCCGAAGGGATCGCGCCCGGCGTGAAATTGCTCTTGCCTCGAGTGTGCCCATGTTCTATTCTCATTCTGTGAATGAGACGTGCGCAATCATTCGGCGGGTGCCGTGGGCGCGTGTTCGGAACAAGCCAAACGAGGCAAGCGAAAAGAGGTTTTTTCATGAATGCAAGTCAAACGAGAAAACGAGGGCTCGGCATCTTGCTGGCCGCATCGTTCGTGCTTGCGGCATTTGCCGCACCCGCCCAGGATGACGCGCTGCGCGCCGCCGATGCCGGGGAGCAGGCGGCAGCCGTTGTGACGGAAGCGCGCGCGCCGTCATCGGTCCAGCCTGCGGACAAAGGGGTCGTCGGACAGGTGGGCGATGCGCTGCAGACGGGTGGACGCCGCACCGTCGAGGAGAGCCGCAACGCCTGGGAGAAGGTCGTGTTGCCCGCCGCGCAGCGGTTCGTTGCCGCCGTTCCTGTTTTCCTGAAGGCACTGGCATTCCTGGTGGCCTTCTGGATCGCCGGCTGCCTGCTCGGCGCCGTCGTGCGCAAGCTGCTGAACCTGACCCGCCTCGATGACCGCGCCATTCGCGACTGGGGCCTCGAAGGCGTCCTGAAGGGTGCCGACGGCGCCACCCGCTCGCTGGCGGGGGTCGTCGGCGGCCTGGTCAAGTGGCTCTTGATCCTCTTCGGCTTCGTCGCCTTCTTCAACGCCCTGAACCTGACCATGGTGGCCAGCCCGCTGCAGGGCATCCTCGACAAGATCGTCGGCGTGGTGCCCAACCTGCTCAAGGCCGCCGTCATCCTCTTCATGTACTGGGCCGTCGCCGCCGTGCTGCGCGCGGGTGTCAGCCGTCTGCTCGGAACGATCAAGTTCGACGATCGCTTCGGCAAGCACATGGCCGCTCCCGACGGCAAGGGAGCCGCCGGACCCAGCGCCATGATCGGCCGCCTCCTCTTCTACATCATCCTGCTGTTCGGCGTGCCGCCGTTCCTGCAGGCACTCGGCCAGCAGGCGCTGGTCGAACCCCTGCAGGCGATGCTGGCGAAGGTGCTCGGCTTCCTGCCCAACCTCTTCGCCGCGGCGATCATCGTCGTCATCGGCCGCGTCGTCGCCACGATCGTGCGCGAAGTGGTGGTCAACGTGCTGGCCGCCGCCGGCGTGGACGCGGGCGCGGAGAAGATCGGACTGAGCAAGGTGCTGGGGGCCAGCAAGCCGTCGGTCATCGTTTCCAAGATCGCCTATTTTTTCATCCTCATCCCCATCGTCGTCTCGGCGGTCGATAGCCTGGGCATCAAAACCCTCTCCGATCCGATCAAGGCGACGCTGGAGAAAATCCTCGCGGCGGTACCGGCCGTCCTCGTGGCCGTGGTCATCGTGATTATCGGGTATGTGGTCGCCAAAGTCGTCCGTTCGCTGGTCGAAGCTCTTCTCAGCGGCATCGGTCTCGACGCCCTGCCGGGGCGGATCGGGCTCGACTTCCTCGCGCCCAAGCAGGGGCAGCTCCCCTTGTCGGGCGTGATCGGCGCGGCCGTTTCGGTGATCATCCTGCTGATCACGGCGCAACAGGCGACGGCTTCGCTCCACTTTGACCAGCTCGCCGAACTGATCCGCAAGCTGGTCGAGTATCTCCCGGCGTTGGTTGTCGGCCTGATCATTCTGCTGGCGGCCCTGAGCCTCGGCAAATACGTGGGCACCTTGGTCACACGCGCCATGGGCGCCAATCCGAACGCCGCGACTCTGGCCGCCGTCGCCCGCGGCGCGGTGACCGTCCTCGGCTTCGCCATGGCGCTGGAACAGCTCGGCGTGGGCGAAGAGATCGTCGTGGTCGTGATCGGCGCCTTGCTGGGCGGCACGGCGCTCGCGCTGGGACTGGCTTTCGGTCTCGGCGGCAAGGACCGCGCCCGCGAGACGATCGAGCGGTGGGGCAGGCCCAAAGCCTGACCGCACTTCCGCAGACCGTCCGCACAGGGCCGCTCGGCACCGCCGGGGCGGCCCTTGTGCGGTTTCGGAGGAAAGTGATCACTGATCACCGGTGCGGCGCCGGGTCAAAAAGGAGGGAGCGATGTCGGTTTCGAAACGGTGCCTGTTGTCCTGGCTGATCGTGCTGACGCTCCTCGGCGTCTGGGGCTACTCCCGTGTCAGCCCCGATTTTGCCGGACGCTGCCGGTCGTTCTACGCCGTCTATGTCAAGCCGGCCCGCGATGCGGGGCTGGCGCTGCTGAAACGCGAGGCCCGATCGGCGGAGGAAGGGGTCGTGCGCCCCGTCGGCAGCCGCTTCGACCGCCGCGGCCAGACGGGCGAAGACGTCTACAGGCAAACCCTTGCCCATGACGAGAATGCCTCATCCCCGCCCGCTGCCGACACCCTCTCGCCCGGCACGCGGATCGCCAACGGCCATGCCTTTGAGAAGCACCGCCGGGAGTTCGGTTTCTCCAGCCGCGGGGAGATGGCGGCCCACGTCGACCGGGTGATCGATTCGACCGGACCGCCGGACGTCAAACGGCTGCAACGCGGCCGGGTCGCCTACTGGGACGACGCCAGCGCTTCGGTCGTCATCGTCGACCCCAACACGGCCGACGGCGGCACGACGTTCAAACCCGGCCGCGGCCGGACCTACTTCAACAACCTGCGGTAACCATATGGACCTGCTGGAACACAACGGTGCGTGCATCACCCTGCGCATCACCCCCGACGAGGCCGTCGCCATCAACAACGCGCTGAATGAGTCGCTGGAGGTGCTCGCCGACGAGGAATTCGAAACGCGCATGGGCGTGACAAAGGCCGATGTCGCCGCGCTCCTCGACACCTTCAGCCTGCTGTGGCGCGACGGGGTGTGACCGCCCATGCGAAAGACGCTCCTTTTTCTCGCCAAGGCCGCCGTGTCGCTGGCGCTGCTGGCGCTGGCGCTGCGGCTGGTTGACGCGCGCGTCGTGGGGCGCCTTTTCGGCGGCGCCGACCCGTGGCCGCTGGCGCTCGCCGCGCTCCTGCTGGCCGCGGCGGGGTTCTGCGGCGCCGGCGCCTGGTTCTGCCTCCTCCGCGCCCGCCTCCCCGGCCTCTCCTTCGCCACCGTGGCGGCGGCCCACTGGAGCGGAATGTTCTTCAACACCTTCCTCCCCTCCAACGTGGGCGGCGACGTGGTGCGCGGCGTCCTCATCGCGCGCGAGGCGCTGCCGCGCGGATTCGTCGTCGCCAGCCTCCTCGCCGACCGCGCGCTTGGGCTCCTCTGCCTGGCCGCCATCGGCGCCGTCGCGCTCGCGGCCGGCCGCGGCCGCCCCGGACTCGCCGCCGCTCTCGCCGCCGCCTCCCTTGCCGCGACGGTCGCCGCGCCGGCGGCCGCGCGCGCCGCCCTGCGGCGCCTTGACTGCGGCGCCGGCGCCCCGCGGCTGACGCGGGCGTTCGCCCCGCTGCTGGAGACCGTTGCCGCGCCGCGGCGCCTGCTGCCGCTGCTTCTCTGCGGCGGCGCCGCGCAGGTGTTGCGCGTCTGGCAGAACGTCTTTGTGATCCGGGCGTTGGCGCTCGACATCCCCGAGGCGGCCGTCTGGGGGATCATTCCGATCTTCGGCATCGTCTCGGCCCTGCCGCTCACCATCGGTGGCCTCGGCCTGCGCGAATGCGCCGCCCGGGCGCTGGCCGGACCCACCGGGCTCGACGCCGCCCACCTCACCGCCCTCAGCCTCGCCGGACACGCCCTGGTCGCGCTGACCAACCTGCCGGGAATCGTCCCCTTCCTGCTGCGGCGCAGAACCGGTGATCAGTGATCAGTCAGCAGTTGGCAGTTGGCGGTTGGCAGTGATCGGTCCAACTGATCACTGATTACCGATCACTGGGCACTCTCAACCGGCGTCCCACGGCTGAGGAAGCGGACGTCCTTGAAGACCAGCAGGACCATCAGGCCGATCAGCAGGATCGCGAAGCCGGTCACCAGCACGCTGACCACCCGCGGGTGGGGCTTGCGCCTGGTAATCAGCTCCCACAGCGCGAAAACGATGTGGCCGCCGTCGAGCACCGGCAGCGGCAGCAGGTTGATGATCGCGAGGTTGATGCAGATCATCCGCAGAAAACCCATCGCGCTCAGGAAACTCTCCTGAACGATCCGCCACATGAAGGCGAGGATGATCACCGGCCCGCCGATCGACTTGGCCACCCGCGCCCGCTCGCCGTCGGCCTTGGGCGCGACGAGCGCCTGCAGCACGCGGAACACCTGCGTCGCGTCGTTGCGAACCTGGCGCCACGGGTCGCGGAACTGCATCCACATCGCCGCGTCGGCCGCGTTGCGTACACTGACACCAATGACGGACGCCCCATCGGCGGCGCGCACGGGCGTCACCGCGATCTCGATCGGACGGTCCTTGCGCACCACCCCCAGCCGCACCGGCCGTTCCCCGGCGGCGCGCATCCGCGTCACGAAGTCCTGGCTGTTGCGCACCGTCTCGCCGTCGAACGTCGCCACGACATCGCCCGGCAGCATTCCCGACGCCGCCGCGGGCATCCCCTCGACGAGTCCTTCGATCTGGCATTTGCCGTCCCAATAGAGGCCCGCGACGCCGCGGAGGCCGCCCGGCAGGTTGGTCACCGCCACGGTCACCGTGCGTAGCGCCGCGGCGCCGGCCGCCGCCGGACGCACACCCAGCTCGACCCCCGTCCCGGGATCGCCCAGTAGGTGGCACTCGACCACGAAATCGTTCCAGGTCGTGACGCGCCGCGGGCCGACCCGCTCGATCACGTCGCCCGGCCGCAGTCCCGCCTCCCAGGCCGGCGTCCCCTCGGTCACTTCGCCGATCTCGGTGCCGACCGCGCCCGTCACCGCCCCCGGCGCGAACCAGATGATCCAGGCGAGCGCGAACGCCAGCAGGACGTTGCCGGCCGGACCCGCGACCGCCACGACGATCCGCTTCCACACGGGCGCGTCGGGCAGCGCCTCGGCCGCCTCTCCCACGCCGCCCTGGAGCGTCTCCATCCCCGACGGGTCGAGCTGCGGCAGCGCCACGTAGCCGCCGAAGGGGACGGCGTTGATGCGATAGTCGGTTTTGCCGAACCGCCGCTTCCACAGCGCCGGGCCGAACCCGAGCGCGAAGGCGTCGACGCGGAAGCCCAGCAGCTTGGCCGCGAGAAAGTGGCCGAGCTCGTGGATGAAGATCGCCAATCCGAACAGCAGCGCCACGATGATCGCGGCCAGCACGCCTTGGGCGAGGGAGAGGAAGAGTGTCATAGGGAGGGATTAGGGGTTAGGCTTTAGGGGTTAGGTATGTGACGGCAGTGCGGCGCGCCCAGGCGTCGGCGGCCTCGACCGCTTCGAGCGAGTCGGCGGCGCCGGCCGAGTGCCGCTCCAGCGCCGCCTCGACCGTCGCGGCGATCGCGCCGAAGGGGATCCGCCCCGCCAGGAACGCCGCCACCGCCACCTCGTTGGCGCCGTTGAGGACCGCGGGGTATGTTCCCCCCTGCCGCGCCGCCGTGCGCGCCAGCGCCAGACAGCGGAAGCGGGTCTCGTCGGGCGCGCGGAAGGTCAGTTCCGCCTGCGCCGCCAGATCCAGTTCGGGGAGGTCGGCGGGGATGCGGTCGGGCCAGGTCAGGGCGTACTGGATGGCAAAGCGCATGTCGGGGGGCGAAAGCTGCGCCAGCACCGAGCGGTCATTGAATTCGACCAGCGAATGGACGATGCTCTGCGGGTGGACGACGACGTCGATGCGGTCGGCCGGCACGTTGTAGAGCCACTGCGCCTCGATCACCTCGAGCCCCTTGTTCATCATGGTCGCCGAGTCGATCGTCACCTTGCGGCCCATCCGCCAGCGGGGGTGGTTGAGCGCCTCGTCGACGGTGACGCGCGCGAAATCGACGCCGGGGCGGTCGGCGAAGGGGCCGCCCGAGGCGGTCAGAACGAGCCGCCGCACCCGCGACTCGGCGAACCGTTCCGGCGGGGTGTCGGCGGCGCGGACGCACGCCGCCTCCCACGTGCCCGACTGCAGGCACTGGAAGAGGGCGCTGTGTTCGCTGTCGACCGGCAGCATCCGCACGCCGCAGGCGGCGCGCCGCCGCATCGTCAGCGCGCCGGCGGCGACGAGCACCTCCTTGGTCGCCAGCGCCACATCCTTGCCCGAAGCCATCGCCGCCAGCACCGGGCGCAGGCCGGCGAGCCCCACCAGCGCGCAGAGGACGGCGTCGGCGGCGCTTTCGCCCGCCAGCGCCGCGACGCCGGCGTCTCCTTCCGCCACGTCGAGCCCGGGCGCCAGCCGGCGCGCCTCGGCCGCGGCCGCCGGGTCGGCCAGCGCCACCCGCCGCACGCCGAACTGACGCGCCTGCGCCACCAGCCGCGCCGCGTTGGCGCGCGCCGCGAGGGCCGTCACGCGCAGGGCGTCGGGAGCGGCGGCGGCGACCCGCAGGGCGTTCTCGCCGATCGAACCGGTGCTGCCCAGAATCGCGATTCGCTTCATGTGTGGAACCAGGAGAGGTAGAAACAGACGACGGCCGGACCGAAGACCAGGCTGTCGAACACATCGAGAAACCCGCCCATGCCCGGCAGGTAGCCACCCGAATCCTTGGCATCGACCGTCCGCTTGAAGAGCGATTCGATCAGGTCGCCCAGGACCCCGACGCCGCCCAGCACCGCGCCCAGCACCGCCGCGTGGACGAGGCTGACCCGCTGCAGCGGTCCGCCGGGGATGGCCTCGACGTGCCGCGCCACCAGCACCGCGCCGACGCTGCTGACGATGGCGAAGGCCATGCCGCCGGCGAACCCCTCCCACGATTTCCTGGGCGAGACGCGCGGGAGCATCCGGTGGCGGCCGTGCTGGCCGAACGCCATGCCGAACGCATAGGCGCCGGCGTCGCAGAGCTTCACCACCAGCGCCACATAGAAGGCGAGAAAGACGCCGCAGCGGGTAACCTCGAACGGCGCCGTCGCCCCCCACTGCGCCAGCCGGATGAAGAACGAGAGCATGAAGGGAAGGTAGAAAAAGCCCAGGGCGGTCACCGCCGCGTTGCGCAGCGGCTCCCGGGCCTCCGGGTCGAAGAGCATCCGCGCCAGCAGCGCGAACCCCATCAGCGCCAGCAGCAGGCTCTCGTGCGGGAAGCCGCGCGGAAGGCCGTTGGCGCAGTGAAGGGGAAAGGCGAAGACCGCCGCGATCCAGACGGCGCCGCCGCAGATGCCGAGCGTCTTGGAGACCGGCAGGCCGCCCCGCTCGCACAGCCGGTAGAACTCGTAGAGCGTCAGACCGGAGAAAAGCTGCAAAATCACGAACAGGGCCCATCCGGGGAGGAAGCGGAGGACAACCACCCAGAAGCAGGCGACGGCGATTCCCGTGACCACGCGTTTGATCATTCCCCGCCCCCCTCCCCTTCTCCCTCTTCCGGCCCGACGCCGCCGAAGCGCCGCTGCCGTTTGGCGTAGGCCTCCAGCGCCGCGCGGAAGTCGTCCTCGCCGAAATCGGGCCATAGGACCGGCGTCACGACCCACTCGCTGTAGGCCGCCTGCCACAGCAGGAAGTTGCTCACCCTGAACTCGCCGCTGGTGCGCACCACCAGGTCGGGGTCGGGAATGTCGGGCGCGTAGAGCCGCGCCGCCACGGTCTCCTCGGTGATCGCGTCGGGGCGAAGCGTGCCGGCGGCGGCCTCTTCGGCGATCCGCCGCGCGGCGTCGGCCAACTCGGCACGACCGCCGTAGCTCAGCGCCAGGATCAGGGTTCCCTGATCGTGGCTGGCGGTCGCCGCCTCGACCCGCGCGATTTCACGGCGGACCACCGCCGGCAGGTCGGCGCGCCGTCCGATTACCCGCAGCCGCACCTTGTGTTCGTGGAGCTCGTGCTCGTTGCGCGAGAGGAACAGGGCGAGCAACTTCATCAGCCCGCTCACCTCGAACGCGGGGCGCCGCCAATTCTCGGTGCTGAAGGCGTAGAGGGTGAGGTAGCGGACGCCCCAGTCGCGGCAGCAGCGGATCACCCGCCGCACCGTCTCGGCCCCCGCCTCGTGGCCCTTCAGACGCGGCAGGCCGCGGGCCCTGGCCCAGCGGCCGTTGCCGTCCATGATGAAGGCCACGTGCTGCGGCACCCGGCCCGCCACATTCTTTGTAAAAACAGTGCTCACACAACTCCGCAATAACTCGGCCTTTTCAGCAGCAATCGCTTCCGCAATTCGTCCACGCTCGGTTTGCACCCCAGTTTGACGATGTCAACAAACCCCTTCTGCCCATCGGTTCCGCCTTCTATCGGCCCCGCATAAAGCCTCGCGTTCTGCATTGGGATTAATCGTTCGTCCCCATGTCGCTTGTCCGGTTCAATCATTTTTCCGTATCCGAACGAGACGATATTCACCTCGTCCGTGACCAATGATGCAAAAGCCGACAAATCCAAAGCAGTAGTCTTTGAAATATAGTCCGCAAGAACATCCTGTAAAACCCAAATCGTCTTGCCGCCCCACGCCTCCCCGATCTGGCTCTTCACCAGAAGCTGGCTGACCATCCGCGCCCACACCTGACGGCAGTTAATGATCGGGCCGTTGGGAACCACGTCCGCGCCTGCCAGTTTCAAAATCGTGTCCTCAAACACCTGTCCGACTTGCGTCCGCTTCTCGTCATTCCCGCCGGACGTGCTGGAGGTCATGACCTCAACCAACGTGAGAATGCCATCGGGAAAATCCTCCACCCAATCCGTGTGTCCGCGGCGGGCGATCGTCAAGCCGTTCTCAACCAAGGTTTTCCGCAAAGCACCCTCCCGTTTGCCCAGCCATTCGCACACCTCGTCCAAGGGCTTGGGGCGAAAGGTGGACAAGACGTAATCGAAGGAGTAATCAAACAGGACGTTGCGCCCGTCTGGGGCCGGCACCTCGGTTTTCAGTTTGATTTCCGTCCAGACTTTGTACCGCTGCCCCTTTCCCATCTCTGTGTAGCCAAGAACCGAATCCTGCGTTTTTTGCAAAACAAAAGCCGACCGCTCCGAGAAATGCAGCATCCGGTTGGGACAAACAATCCACGGTTGGTCGCCCTCGCGCAACTGAAGCGAACAGACCCCCGCCTGAACCGTCTCCAGATCAGGCGAGAAAAACCGGCGCAATTCCCGGTGGCTCTTCAAGGGCACCTTGGATGCATAACGGTTGCCGCCCCCGTCGCACTCGCCACCGGTGAACGGGCAGCTTGCGGTGCGCAGATTCCTCCACGCCTCTTCGTCCCATGTGTCGACAGGATACCCGAACAATTCAAAAATCTTGCTCATTAGAGTCCCGCGCCTTCCATGTAGTCGAGAATTTGCGTCGCCATCGCCCGCGCGAGCGGCGGCGGGACAGAGTTCGCGACCTGCCGGTGCTGGTCAAGGTTGCGGACGCTCCCCGTGCGCGAGCGAATCGGGCCTCTCAACAGATAGTTGTCGGGGTATCCGTGGATACGCATGTATTCGCGAGGCGTCAGGTAACGGTCTTCCGTAGGGTGGAAGAAAATCTCGCCGCAACGTAGGGTGTTGGACGGTTTTTTGCGGTTGAGACGCAAATATTTGGTCGTATCCTTGGGAGAAAGGCCGCGCAACAGATCCGCACCGACATGCGCTTGCGCCGCGAGGTAGCTTCCCTCCGGCACGGGATGGATGCGTTCACGATCCCGTGCCGGCGTCACATCCACATGGTTCCAGCATTCATCGCCGTACACCGTTCGTCCGTTCGCCTTGGCATGCGGCTTGCCTAACCCGGCCAAAACCTCGCCGACGGTCACGTAAGGTTTCAGGGGAAAAAGCGTGTCAGCCCGTTCCGGCGCGGCATGCGTTGGATTGGGGAATTGGAACCCGTTCCGCCCCCGCGTGGCGACCAGAAACACACGCTCGCGCAGTTGCGGCACGCCGTAATCCGCCGCGAGGCACACTCTGTATTTGGCCACATACCCGATACGCTCGAACTCGGCCAGCAACCGGTCGATCACGCCGCCCCGCCTGCCTGCGGCATCTCGCGCGGACAAGAGGCCCTTCACCTGCTCCATCAGGACGACCTTGGGTTGCAACGCCTCGGCGAAGCGCGCCATCTGGAACAGCAACATCCCGCGCTCGTCTGCCAGCGCCTTCTGTTTACCGATGAGCGAAAAAGACTGACAGGGCGGCCCGCCGAAAAGCAGGTCCACTTCTCCCGGCTTGCGCGACACCATCTCAAGAAGTTTCAGCGGTTCCACCTTGCGGATGTCCCCTTCACAGACCAGTGGCCCGTCCTTCCCGACCGCTGCGGCATGACGCAACGTTTCACAACAATTCAAATCCAGTTCGACGTCCGCAAGTACGTTAAACCCGGCCTGGCCGACACCGACATCCATACCGCCCGCCCCGCTGAACAGCGAGACGGCAACACGCGGCCCCGTTCGGTGCGGGCCGGAATCTGGAGGTTTTCTCGCCATCCGTTCTAACGACCCAAGCTTACAGTCCCACCCGCAGCGTCGTCTCGCGCGCGGGGCCGACGGAGAGAATCCCCAGCCGCCCGCCCAGCAGTCCGACCAGGCGTTCGACATAGGCGCGCGCCTTGAGCGGCAGGTCTTCGTAGCGGGTGATGTGGCTCGTCGGCTCCTGCCAGCCCGGCATCTCCTCGTAGACCGGCTCGCAGCGGGAGAAGGTGTCGAGGCAGGCGGGGACCGTGTCGTAGCGCTTACCGTCGCAGGTGTAGGCGACGCAGATCTTGATCAGCGGCAGGGGATCGAGCACGTCGAGCTTGGTCATGGCCCAGAAATCGACCCCGTTGATCATCGCGGCGTAGCGGCCGACCACGGCGTCGAACCAGCCGCAGCGGCGCGGCCGCCCCGTCGTGGCGCCGAACTCGCCTCCCCGCTGGCGCAGGTCTTCGCCGGCGGCGCCGTTCAGCTCCGTGGGGAACGGGCCGGCGCCGACGCGCGTGGTGTAGCACTTGATCACGCCGATCACGCGGTCGATGCGGCGCGGCGAGAGCCCTGCACCGGCGCAGGCGCCGCCCGCCGTGGGGTTGGAGGAGGTGACGAAGGGATAGGTGCCGAAATCGATGTCGAGCATCGTCCCTTGCGCTCCTTCGAGCAGGATGCTCCTGCCGGCGGCGTCGGCCTGGTTGACCAGGGCCAGCGTGTCGGCGATGTACGGGGCCAGCCCGCGGGCGGCGCGGATGTAGGTTTCCACCTCGGCCGCCGCGTCGAGTCCGGGTGCGCCCAGGGCGCGGAGCGCCGCGTTGGCCGCCGCGACCCGTTCGCGCAGGCGATCGGCGAAGCGGGGCGACAGCAGGTCGCCGACGCGCACCCCTTCGCGCGAGACCTTGTCGCGGTAGCAGGGGCCGATGCCGCGTCCGGTCGTGCCGATTTTGTCCTCGGCGCCGCGCCGCGCCTCGTCGGCGACGTCGAGCGCCTTGTGGTAGCTCATCGCCATGTGCGCGCGGTCGCTCACCCACAGCCGGCCGGCCGTCGCGATGCCCTGCGACTCGACCATGCCGATCTCCTTCAACAACTCAAGCGGATCGACGACGACGCCGTTGCCGATGATGCACGTCTTGCCGGGGTGGAGGATCCCCGAGGGGATCAGGTGCAGCACATGCTTCTTCCCTTCGGCGACCACCGTGTGACCGGCGTTGCTACC
>CAYVKQ010000009.1:0-8564 GCA_964451945.1 uncultured Lentisphaerales bacterium | reverse complement strand
CAGCACGTCGATCACCTTCCCCTTGCCCTCGTCGCCCCACTGCGCGCCCACCAGAACCGTATTCGGCATACTACTCCACTCTCTTCCGGTCTCCGCACCGGATGCCAAAACAAACCCTCGCGCCACCGGAGCGGTCAGGCCGCCGGCGGCGCTTCCCATTTCTCACTGTCCGTCGGCGCTGGCTTCGGTGCCGCGCGCGGCCGCCCACACGGAGAGGCGGCGCGCCTTGGCGCCCCATCCCGATTCCCGCGCCCAGTCGCAAACCTCGGGCGCCGCCTCGCACTCGATGCGGATCACGGGGAACAAGAGCGAACGGAAGGCGCGCGGCAGGCCGGTCACCTCCAGGATGCCGTCCTCCTGCCTGAAGTCGACCTCCTGGCCGGTCGTCAGCAGCACCGCGCGGCGGGCGCGGGTTTCCAGTCCGCCGAGGACGATCCGCTGCCTGCGGTCCCAGAAGCGGACGATCAGGTAGAGGAAGCGGCCGCGGCGCGTCACGTGGCCGACGGAGAGGAGATCGCCCGGCACCTGATCCGCGCCGTAGATTGCCTCGCCGTGGGTTTTGAGCCACTTGCCGACGGCCGCCAGCCGCAGCATGAAGGTCAGCGGCAGGGCGCCGCTCGCCTTGGGGCCGACCGTCAGCAACAGGTTGCCGCCGCGGCCCGCGGTCGCGACCACCTGGTCGAGCAGGAGGTCGGCCGGCAGCCAGCGGTCGCCCCGGGCATAGCCGCGGTGGCGCCAGGTGGGCGTCCGCACGGCGGCCCGGAGGCCGGTGTCCGGCAGGCACTGTCCCGGCCAGGCGAAGGCGGCGTCGCCGGCGAAGGAGCCGGCGCCGCAGCCGTCGCTGACGATCATGGCGGGCTGCAGCTGGCGGGCCATCGCCAGGAGGGCGGGAACGCCCCACGCCTCCTGCGTGTAGGGACTAGCGTCGCCCAGCACCAGCAGGTCGATCGGCCCGTAGTTCGTCAGCAGCTCGCGCAACTGCCGGTGCACGTAGTCGCGGGCGGCGGCCCAGGCGCCGGGGTCGGCGGCGGGGCCGTTCCAGAAGGCGGCCAGCCGCCAGTCGGCGAGGCTGTAGGCGACGCCCACCCGCAGCCCCGCGTCGCGGAACGCCCGGACGTAGGCGGCGAACAGGTCGCGCCTGGGCGCCTGGGCGGCGGCGGAATAGTCGGTAGTCGCGGTCTCCCAGAGGCAGTAGCCGTCGGGCGAGCGGGCCGTGAGCACACTGAAGCGGAAACCCGCCTCGCGGGCGGCGCCCGCCCAGAACTCGGGATCGAACTTCTTCGGATTCCAGCGGCACGCCGCCTTGGCGTAGCTCTTCTGGTCCAGCTGCTCCTGCAGGAGCACCTGCTCGCCGCGCCCGTGGACCGACGCGGGACCCCATTGGATGAAGACGCCGAAGCGGGATTCGTTGAACCACCGCCACGCCGGCGTTGGATGTGCCGTATCGTGCATGGGCGTATAATAAGATAAACGGGGGGCGACCGCAACCCCGCTGACGGCGGGACGGTAATCGGTCAGTGACAGGGGCTGCGACAGGGATGAAGCGAGGGTAGAGGAAGCGGCAGCCGCCGCCGGGTGTAAACCGCCAAGACGCCAGGAACGCCAAGGCTCATGCCGCCGCATGTCTCTCACACTACTCGCACTCTTCGTCGCACACTTCGTCGCCACACTGTCTTACTCGGATACCCTTACCCGACGCTTAACCCACTTCCCCATATGCTCACGACGAAGAGTGAAACGAAGCGTACACGACGAAGAGTGAAACAAGGTGTGAGACGAAGTGTTTCGGCTGTCCGACTCAGTGTGTCGGGTAAGGGTATCCGAGTGTACTGGAGCCCGCCGTCCCCGGCGGGTCGGCAGCCTGGCCACCGGTGGTCAATATCGACAAAGATCTTGGAAATGCCTCCGCCTGGCGCCTTGCGCCTGTCGCTCCTCAACACGGCGGGATGGTGCCAGCGGCGCGAGACGCTTGCAGCCCCCCCCTACAGAAACCGGTCGGGACAGAGCCCGACCCTCCAGTTCCTCCGAAACCGGTGGTGTTCAGGGCTGGAGGGACGACCTCCGTGTCGTCCGCTTGGGTGCTGCAAGCGCCTCACGTTTCAGTGGAAGACGACTTCGGCGGTGCCAACGCCCGCACAGCAGATGCGGCGGTTTTGCACCTCAATGATCTCCCTTCAATCCGAGGGAACGCCCGGCGTCGACGATATAATTCTGCCCGGTGATGCAGCCCGCTTCATCGGACAACAGGAACAGAGCCAGCGAAGCGATATCCTCCGCGCGGCACAGGCGGCTGAGGAAAGAGTGTTTGCGGGCGAACAGCAATGGATCGGCCGGCATCTCGCCGGGACGCTGCACTTTTCCGGGGCAGACGCAGTTGATCCTGATGCCGCGCGGCCCCAGTTCCATGGCCAGTGTCCGCGTGGCGGCGATGATCCCGGCCTTGGCGGCGGCATAGTCGGCACAGCCCTCCACGCCCCCGACCGCCACCAGCGAGGAAATATTGACGATGCCGCCCCGCTCCCGGGCAATCATCCCCGGCAGGACCGCCCGCAGACAGTTCAGCGCGCCGAAAAGATTCATCTCGATGATCTCGCGGATCACAGACATATCCTGATCGGCGAATGGACGGATCCGCCTGCGGGCGCTGCCTCCGGCGCTGGTGACCAGGATCCCGCAGGGGCCGAGAGACCGTTCCGCCCCGGCAACGCATTCAGCGACCGCCTGATAATCGGTCAAGTCCACGGCAAAAGCGCAGGCGCCCGGCAGTTCCGCAGCCACCCGTTGAGCGGCCTCCGCGTTGCGGTCAAGCACCGCCACCCGCGCGCCTTCGGCGGCCAGTTCCCGGCACAGGGTGCCGCCGATATAGCCGCCGCCGCCCGTGACAATCGCCGTCTGATCCTTGAAACGCATTGTTAAACCTCCTCTGGATACCGACTGACCGCCGGTAGAGACTGTTGCACATGCAATGTGGGAACCGCGTCGACCAGGGCGCGGGTACGCGGGTGGCGCGGGGCGCCGATCACCACCGCGGCGGGGCCCTCCTCGACGATCACGCCGTCGGCCATGACGCAGATCCGGTCGCAGACGTTGCGCACCACCGCCAAGTCGTGGGCGATCAGCACCAGCGCCAGCCCCAGCCGGCCCTGCACCTCGCGCAGCAGGTTGATGATCCGCGCCTGCACCGAGACGTCGAGCGCCGAGACCGGCTCGTCGGCCAGCAGCACCCGCGGCTCGACGGCGAGGCAGCGGGCGAGGCTGACCCGCTGGCACTGCCCGCCGCTCAGTTCGCGCGGGTACTGGTCGAGCGCCGCCGCCGCGAGCCCCACCTGGTCGAGCAGCGCGCGGCAGCGGTCCTCGACCGCGGCCCGTCCGTCCACCATGCGGTGGACCGTCAGCGCCTCGGCGAGCATCGCCCGCACCGTCATCCGCGGATTCAGCGAACCGTGGGCGTCCTGGAACACCATCTGCACGCGGCGGCGGAAGTCGCGGCGCTCCGCCGGCGCCAGGGCGGCGACGTCGCGCCCCTCGAAGCGGACCGCGCCCCCCGCCGGCGGCACCAGCCCCACCACCGCGCGGGCCGTCGTCGACTTGCCGCAGCCGCTGGTGCCGACGAGACCCAGCGCCTCGCCTGCGCCGACCCGCCACGACACCCCCTTCACCGCCTCGAACCCGCCGTAGCGCACCCGCAACCGATCGACTTCCAGCATGTTCATTCCCCAGGTTTGCCCGGCGGCGCGTCCGACGCCTACTTGGATTCCGCGGCGTAGCGGTTCTTGACGACCTCCAGCGCAACGTCGAAATCGGCCGGGGGGATGAGATAGAAATGACACCGGCAGCCGAGGGCCGCGGCGACCTCCTGGCGCAACCGCTCGCTGAAGGGGTTGAGAAGAGTCACAAGGGTTTCGTCGCCCATTTTTTCAAAAGGGATCACACCCTGAAACGTCAGGTAGTCCAGGGGGAGCTCCCTGAAAACGGCCGGCTGCAGGTCAAATCCGTTCAAGGAGATCACCGGCATCGCGGCTTTGGCGGCGAGCTGAACCAGCAAGGCGTCGAGGCCGGAGAACGATCGGAAGGAGAGACCGTGCAGCGCCGAGATGGTCGTGATGGTGTCGCTCGATGTCAGTTCGGTCAGATCGCGCACCACGCTGGCATACTGGGTTTCGGTGATCAGCCCCTGCTGCTGCAGGTTCCAGAGGAGGTCCATCTCGTCGGCAAGCACGGCGCGGCGGCGCGCGGCGTCGATCGTCAATGAAGGCGGGGGCATCCGCCGGGCACCGGCATCCGCCTCGCCGGCGCGGGCAACCTCGGGCTCGGCAGGTGTTCGGTTCAGAAACCGGGCGAGCCGGACGGCGGCCGGTGCCGTGCCGGGCGCCACCTGTTTCAGCATCTCCAGCTTCTCGTAGACCGCCGCCGCCTCTTCCGCATCCTGGTCGCGGATCAGGACATCCGCCAGGCGGGCCAGCGTGTTGGCCGCCTGGACGCCGTCGCCCGCTTTCAGGTAGGCGGTCGCCAGGACTTCGAGCGACTCCCGGTCGTCGGGCATGTTCTCGAGGATTTTGGAGACGAGGGCGATGATGTCTTTCGTGTCGGCGGCGTCGGCCCCCCCGCGGGCGGTGCCGACGGGCGGCGCCGGCGGCGGCGCGACGGGCGCCTCCGTCGCCGGGATGGCGGCGGGGGCGGCGGGGGCGGCGAGGGCGCCGGCCAGCTCCCGGACCGCGTCGTCGAGCGCCTGAGCGGTCCCGGCATGCGGCGCCAGCAGGTCGTGCGCAGCGCGGATGCGGGCGGCGTCGCCGGCGCGCAGGGCGAGCTGGGCGAGACGCTTGCCATAGGCGGCGGCGCGGCCCTTTTCGCCGACGGCGATACACGCCGCCAACAACTCCCGCAACGCCTCCGCGTCTTCGGGCGACCGTTCGAGAATCTGCTCGAAAAGGGCGATCGTGTCCCAATGCGCCTCGGCAGCCGCTTCCGCCGCCGCGTCGTCCAACTCGTCCATGCCGGACCTTCCTTCCATTCGCGGCGCCACCGGGGCAACCGCACCGCAGTTGCCCTCTATTTTGCACACCGACCCCGGAAAATGCAAACCCCATCGACGCCGCCGCGGCAAACTTCATGCTGGCGTAGCGAACGCAGGGTCTGCTATCGTATGTTCCATCGACACGAGCAAACTGCCATGTCCGCGACACACACGTCCAAGATTGCCGAGATTCTGGTGCGCCGCAGGGCGTTGACGGCGGAGAAACTGGCCGCCGCCCAAGCCGAGTGCGGCGACCTTCCGGTCGAGAAGTATCTGGCGCAGAACGGGATTGTTTCCCAGGCGTCGGTGGCCCTCGCGGTGGCCGACTATTTGCGCCTGGAGCCGATCGCCCTGAACCACTTCACACCCGACCAGGCGCTTCTGGACCTCATCGCCGCCGATGTCTGGGCCAGGTACAAGGCGGTTCCGGTGTCGAAGTGCCACCAGACGCTGACGGTGGCGATGGCCGACCCCTTCGACCTGCAGGCGATGGACGACCTGCACGCGCTTTCGGGGCTCGCCATCACCCCCCTGGTCGCCATCGAGAAGGAGATCCAGGACCAACTCGCCAAGACGGCCGCGGCCAGCTCGCAGAGCCTCGACCTGGCCGAGGTGATGCAGGTCGAGGGCGCCTCGGATGTCGAAGTGGGGCACGAGGAGCAGGACGAGAACCTTGAAAAGACGATCGAAAGCGCCGAAGGCGCGCCGGTCATCCGCATGGTGAACATGATGCTGGTCGAGGCGCTCCGCACCCGCGCCAGCGACATCCACATCGAGCCGCAGGAGCGGACGACCCGGCTCCGCTACCGCATCGACGGCAACCTGATCGAGCGCCCCGCACCGCCCAAGAGCCTGCACAACGCCGTCATCTCGCGCATCAAGATCATGTCCGACCTCGACATCGCCGAGCGCCGCATCCCCCAGGACGGCCGCTTCAAGATCCGCGCGCTGGGCCGCGAGGTCGACATCCGCGTCAGCATCCTGCCCACGGTCCACGGCGAGAAGGTGGTGATGCGGACACTCGACAAATCGACGCTCGCGCCGGGGCTGGCCCAGCTCGGGCTCGACGAGTTCGCCTACAAGGCGATGGCCTACGCCATCGACCAGCCGCACGGCATCATCCTGGTGACCGGACCGACGGGGAGCGGCAAGACCACGACGCTCTATTCGTGCCTGCAGGACCTCAACAAGCCCGACGTCAACATCGTCACGGCCGAAGACCCGGTCGAGTACCAGCTTCCCGGCGTCAACCAGGTCCATGTCAACACCGCCGTGGGGCTCTCTTTCGCCTCGGTGCTGCGCTCGGTCCTGCGGCAGGACCCCGACATCATCCTGGTCGGCGAAATCCGCGACAACGAGACTGCCGACATCGCGGTGAAGGCGGCGCTCACCGGCCACCTGGTGCTGAGCACGCTGCACACCAACAACGCCGTCGGCGCGGTCGCCCGCCTGCGCGACATGGAGGTGCCCCCCTTCCTGCTCGCCTCGACGCTCATCCTCGCCCAGGCGCAGCGCCTCTTCCGCAAGCTGTGCCCCGTCTGCCGGCGCGAGATCGCGGCCGACGCCGACATCCTCAGCCGCAACCACATCCCCCCCGATTTCTTCAACGACAGCGTGATCTACGGGCCGGCCGGATGCGCCAAGTGCAACAACTCCGGATACAAAGGGCGCGGCGCGGTGATGGAGGTGCTCACGGTCGACGCCCCGGTCCGCGACGCCATCGCGCGCAGCCTCCCCGCCGACGAGATCCAGGCGATGGCCTTGAAGGCGGGGATGGTGTCGCTGAAACAGGCGGGACTGCTCAAGGTGCGCGCCGGCATCACTTCGCTGACCACGGCGCTCGAAGTGACCGGCGGCGAATGACCGGCGGACAGTGATCGGTGTTTGGCGATCGGCAATCAGTCTCCGTACCGGAGGGGCGAGGCGGGGAAGGGCGAGAGGGTGAAGCATGAGTCTGTTTATTCCCAAAGCATCGATTCAGGGCTCCGCCGCGGCCGCGGCTAAGCCGCCCTCCCGGACGGGCGCGTCGGCGCAACCGGCGGACAAGTCGGCGCACCGCCTGAAGAAACGCACCGTTCCCGGCGCGCGGCGAATCGTCCACCGCGAGCTCGCGCCGTTCTCGCGCCAGCTCGCCGCCATGCTCCACGCCGGCATGTCGCTGATCGTCAGCCTCTCCACGCTCGAGGAACAGACCATTTTCGCCCCGTTCCGCAAGCTCGTCAAGGAGGTCCGCCTGGGCGTCGAGGGCGGCGCGCCCTTCTCCGAGGCGCTGGGCGCCTATCCGCGCGTGTTCGACGACCTTTATCTCAGCATCGTCCGGGCGGGCGAGCGCAGCGGCGAATTCGCCGTCACCATGCGCCAGCTCGGCGACCTGCTCGACGCCACCGCCCGCCTCCGGCGCAAGGTCCGCTCGGCCATCTCCTACCCCATCGTCGTCCTCTCGCTGGCGCTGACCATCGCCGCCGGCCTGATCACCTTCGTGGTGCCCGTCTTCGCCGACATGTTTGCCGAGTTCGGGGCGGACCTTCCGGGGCCCACCAAGTTCCTGATGAACCTCAGCGGGTTCATGCGCCGCAATTTCCTCTGGATTCTCGCCGCGCTGGCCGCCGGCATCTTCTGCCTCGTGAAATGGAAGCGAACCGCATCGGGCGCCCGCGCGCTGGACGCGCTGGTTCTGCGCCTGCCGGTCTTCGGCGTTCTGGTGCAGAAGACCTGCATCGCCCGCGTCAGCCGCATCCTGGCGCTGATGATGAAGAGCGGCGTGCCCATCCTCGACTCGCTCGAAATCGTCGCCAAGACCAGCGGCAACCTCGTGATCGGCAGCGCCATCCTCGAGGCCCGCTCCACCGTCGAACAGGGCAACCCGCTCGCCCAGGGGCTGGACGGCAAGCCGTGCATCCCCACGCTGATGGTCCGCATGCTCGCGGCGGGCGAGAAGTCGGGCCAGGTCGACTCCATGTGCACCAACATCGCCGACACCTACGACGACGAAGTCGAAACGATGATCGCCTCCCTCACCTCGCTGCTGGAGCCGCTGCTCATGGTGTTCCTCGGCGTGCTGATCGGCGGTATCGTCGTCTGCCTCTTCCTGCCGATCTTCAAGCTTGCCACCATCGTCAACTGACGGCAGCCGCGGCAAACTTGTACTTGCTTTTCCGCGGAGACGGCGTTATTCTCAAAAATGATAACCGAAATCGTTTTTCGGTTCCTGTGGCGCCGACGGCGCGGAACGGGGAGACGACGGTGGAGTGATTATGCCCTCGGTCTTGATTGTTGACGACGAACCGCGGATCCTAACCTTGCTCGGCAGCCTGTTGAAGACCAACGGGATCGAATCGGTCAGCGCCCGCGACGGATCGCAGGCGCTGAAGATCCTTGCAGAGCGGTCGTTTGACTGCATCGTGTCCGACATCCGCATGGCGCCCATGGACGGCATGGAGCTGTTCCGCGCCGTCCGCGTGTCGCACCCCGACGTGCCGTTCATCCTGCTGACCGCCTACGGAACGGTCGAAACCGCGATCGAGGCGATGCGCCTCGGCGCGTTCGACTA
>CAYVKQ010000008.1:3503-23452 GCA_964451945.1 uncultured Lentisphaerales bacterium | reverse complement strand
GGTTCAGTCATCGTCGACATCGCCATCGATCAGGGCGGCAATTGCGCCTGCACCGCGCCCGGCGAAACGGTCGTGCGCCATGGCGTGACGCTCATCGGCATCAAGAACATCCCCGGGCAGATGGCGCGCTCCTCGACTTGGATGTTCGCCCGCAATCTTTACAACCTGCTGTCGTATCTGGCGGCGGACGGTGCGTTGCGGCTGGATCCGCAGGATGAGATCGTGGCCTCGGCGCTCGTGACCCGCGACGGTAAGATCCACCATGCCGGCGCGTTGGCGGCGATGGCGGCTGCGGGGAAGGGAGCGCGGTCATGAACGGTTGGGCGTTGCTGGTTCTTTTTCTCCTGTCGACGCTGGCGGGCTACCGTCTCTTGCGCGAGGTGCCGAGCTTGTTGCACACACCGTTGATGTCGGGCATGAATGCGCTCTCCGGCATCACGGTCCTGGGCGCCCTGGTCGTTCTGGCGCATGCGGCACGGACGGGGCAGCGGACGCTAGCGGCGGCGGCGGTGGCGCTGGCCGCCGTGAACGTGGTCGGCGGATTTGTGGTGACGGGGCGCATGTTGCGCATGTTCGCGGGCAAGGAGGAATGAGCGGTGGGCATTCTGGAAGGGTGCGGCAGGGAGGGGGTGCGGCAGGCGCTCGCGCTGCTGCTGGTGGGCGGAGTGCTCGTTGGCATCCGCTGGATGGGCTCCCCGCGGACGGCGGTGCGGGGCAACCGGCTGAGCGCGTGCTGCATGGCGGGCTTCATCCTTCTGACGCTCGCCGGAGAGGGACTGCTCGCTTCGGGCTGGGTCTGGGGGGCGCTGGCCGCCGGAGGCGCCATCGGCCTGGCGCTGGGCGTGCGCGTGCGGATGATCCAGATGCCGGAGCTGGTCGCGCTCCTGAACGGGCTCGGCGGCGCGGCCTCCGCGTTGGTGGCCTGGATCGAATTGCGGGCGTCGGGGATCCCGTGCGCGGCGGCCGTCCGACTCACGGCCGGCCTGGGGATCGTCGTCGGCGCGGCGACGTTTGGCGGCAGCCTCGTCGCTGCGGCCAAGCTCGCCCGCTGGATTGGGCCGCGCCCGCTCCGCTTGGCGGGACTTGCGGCCGCCAACGGCGTGGCGCTGTGGCTGATTCTGGCCGGCGCCGCGGGAACCGCGGTTCTCTCCGGATCCGCCCTGCACGCGCTGGCGACCGCGCTGGGCGTACTGGCACTGGGGTCCGGCGCCGTGATCGTCCTGCGTGTGGGCGGGGCCGACATGCCGGTGACGATCTCGCTCCTGAACGCCCTGTCGGGGGTCGCGGCGGCGTTTGCCGGTTTCGCGCTGCGCGAGTTTGTGCTGGTGGCCGTGGGCGGCATCGTCGGTGCATCCGGGCTGATGCTGACGCAGATCATGTGCCGTGCGATGAACCGGCGTCTCGGTGACATTCTCGCCGGGCGGACGACGACGGACGGAACGGCCACGGCACCGCCGCCGCAGGAGGTGCAGCCGGAAGCGGGGGCGGCGGAAAACCCCGCAACGCCTTCCCACGCCAAACCGGGCCTGGCCGAGGCCGTTGCGGCGCTCCGGGGCTCGTCTCGCGTCATTCTGGTTCCCGGCTACGGCATGGCGGTCGCCCAGGCCCAGCAGCAGGTCAAGGCGCTCTACGACCGCCTGGAACAGGCTGGCAAGGAAGTGTGGTTCGCCATCCATCCCGTTGCCGGCCGCATGCCGGGGCATATGCATGTGCTGCTGGCGGAGGTGGAGATCCCGTACGAGAAGTTCGTCGAAATGGAAGCCGCGAATCCTCAGTTTCCGGCCGCGGATGCCGTGGTGGTGATCGGCGCGAACGATGTCGTCAACCCGGCCGCCAACACGGCGGTGGGGACGCCGATCTACGGCATGCCCGTTCTCGATGTGGCCGCGGCGCGGCGGGTCGTCATCTGCAACCTGAACGCCGAGCCGGGCTACGCGGGCGTGAAGAACCCCCTTTACGAACGGGAAGAAGCGGTCCTGCTGTTCGGCGACGCCCGGCAGACGGTGGGCGACCTGGCCGCCGGCCTGGCCTGATCGCCGTCTGCCGCCGGTTGTCGGGCGCGGCGCGGGTTGACGGGTTGCGCCGCGGCGCGGTACAGTGGACCCCATTCGTTCATCGGGAGAGTTGCGGGATGATGCGCAGGCGGATGGCATGGATTCTGTTCGGCGTGCTGGCGGCGGTGTTCGGTGTGACGCTGGTGCTGCCGGTTGGCACCGTCATCGTCGGTGGGTTCCGGGCGGAGGGCGGCTGGACGGGGCAGTTCCTGGCCGACGTGTTCCGCAATCCGATCTATGCCGAGGGGCTGCTCAACAGTTTCTGGATTGCCGCCGGGACCACCGCCCTCGCCACCGCGCTCGCGTTGCCGCTGGCCTGGCTGTCGAACCGCTACGACTTTGCGGGGAAGGGGCTGCTGGGTGCGCTGGTGCTGGTGCCGCTGATTTTGCCGCCGTTTGTCGGTGCCATCGGCATGACCCAGGTGCTGGGTCCCTACGGCGCGCTGAACGCGCTGCTCGGCCTCGGCCCGGTCGACTGGCTCGGACAGTCCCGCTACGCGGGCGTGGTGATTCTGCAGGCGCTGGCGCTCTACCCGATCATCTACCTCAACGTCTCGGCCGCGCTGGCCAACGTCGACCCGGCGATGGAGGAGGCTGCCGCCAACCTGGGGAGCCCGGGGTGGAGCACGTTCCGGCGGATTACACTGCCGCTGATCCTGCCGGGGCTCTTCGCCGGGGCGACGCTGGTCTTCATCGCCAGCTTCACCGAACTGGGAACGCCGCTGATGCTCAACTACACCCGGTGCGCGGCGGTGCAGGTCTACGACGCCCTCAAGGAGATCAGTTCGAGCCCCTTCCCCTACGCGCTGGTGACAGTGGTGCTGGGAACGAGCGTGCTGCTCTACAGCGTCAGCCGCACTCTCTTTGGACGCAAAGCCTACGCCATGACGGCCAAGGCGTCGGTCTCCCGCGCGGCGGTGCGGCTGCGCGGCTGGCGCGGCGCGCTGCCGGCGCTGGCGTTCGCCGCGGTGGCGCTGCTCGCGCTGACCCCGCACGCGGGGGTGGTCCTGACCAGTTTCAGCCCCCCCGGGGCGTGGTACCGGAGCGTCCTCCCCGAGGTCTTCACCACGGCCAACTACACCGAGGCGCTGGGACACGGGATGACGATCGACGCCATCCGCAACAGTCTGGTTTTTTCAGCGCTGGCCGTTGTTTTCAACCTGGTGCTTGGGGTGGCGGTGGCGTGTGTGGTGGTCCGCTCGACGCTGCCGGTGCGGGGGCTGCTCGACGCGGCGGCGATGATTCCGCTCGCCGTGCCGGGGCTGGTGATGGCCTTCGGGTTCCTGGCGCTCAGCATCCGCCTGAGCAACCTGCCGTGGTTCCACGCCCGTCCGGCGTGGGCGGCGCTGGTGGACGTGCGGGAGAACCCGACCCTGTTTCTGGTGATCGCCTACGCGGTGCGGCGCCTCCCCTATATGGTGCGGGCGGCAGTCGCGGGGCTGCAGCAGACCTCGGTGACGCTTGAGGAGGCGGCTGCCAATCTGGGCGCGCCGCCGCTGAAAACGATGCGGCGGGTCACGGCGCCGCTCATCGCCGCCAACCTGATCGCAGGCGTGCTGCTGGCCTTCGCCTTCAGCATGCTGGAGGTGAGCGACAGCCTGATCCTGGCCCAGAAGATCGACTACTACCCGATCACCAAGACGATTTTCGAACTCTTCCAGCTCATCGGCGCCGGCCGCACGCTCGCCTCGGCGCTGGGAGTGTGGGCGATGACGTTCCTGGGCGTGGCGATCATCGGCACCAGCGTCCTTTTGGGACGCAAGATGGGGGCGCTATTCCGCGCATAAAAAAGTCCGGACGGAATGGTGTCCGCCGGACAGTTTGCGTCGTTCGCCGCGGCGCCTCCGCCTCAGGCGCCCTGCTCGATCGCGTCATTCGGACATTCGCCCGCGCAGGCACCGCAATCGACGCAGGTGTCGGCGTCGATCACGTATTTGGGATCGCCTTCGCTGATCGCCTCGACCGGGCAGACCTCCTTGCAGGATCCGCAGCGGGTGCATTTGTCCGTAATCACATAGGCCATGGTGTGCTCTCCAATTTCGTCCCGAACCGCCTTTCCGGTCCCGCAGACCAACCCGGGACATCCTGTGACGTGGGAAACGTGTACAGAATAGCGCAATCGGCGCGGGCGGGCAAGCGTTCAGCTTGTGAATCGCACCCGCGCTCCGACGCTCTTTGCCGTTCCGGCGCCAGTCTCAAGAGTGCGGTACGGGTTGCCCGATGATCTGTTCCGCCAGCGCCTGGCGCATGGCGCCGAGATCGGCCTGAAGCCCTGTCCAGATGGTGAACGACGCCGCGCCCTGGTGGATGAGCATTCCCAGGCCGTTGGCCGCGGCAGCGCCCGCCGCGCGCGCCGCCGCCATCGCCGGAGTGACCGGCGCGGTGTAGACGAGGTCGTAGACTTTCTGGCCGGCGCGGAAGGCGTCGGCGCCGAGCGGGAAGCGGTCGTCCGCATGCAGGCCGAGCGAGGTGCATTGAATTACCAGATCGGCGGCGCGGCAGGCGGCCGTCCAGGCCACCGGGTCGCCGGCGGGGGTGACGCCGACCGGGACGTTCGGGGCGAGTTCGCGCAGTTCGTCGGCAAGCACCGTCATCCGCACGGGCGAGCGGTTGGCCAAAACCAGCGAGGCAGCCCCGGCATCGGCGCAGGCGATGGCGACGGCGCGGCCGGCGCCGCCGCAGCCGAAGAGGAAGACGGCGCGCCCCGCGGGGGTGCAGCGGAGAGCCTCTTCAAGCGCGCGCAGAAAACCGACGCCGTCGGTGTTGAAGCCGGTCGTGCCGCCGTCGGCGTCGAAGCGGACCGTGTTGACCACCCCGAAGCGTTCGGCCGAAGCGTCGCGGCGGTCGCACGCCTCGTAGGCGGTTCGCTTGAGCGGGATGGTACAGTTGACGCCGCCGGAGCGGTAGTCGGCCAAGGCGGCGGCAAAGGTTTCGGGAACGACGTCGCGCCGTTCGTAGACGGCGTCCAGCCCCAGCGCGCGGAAGTTCGCGGCGTGCATCGCCGGCGAGAGTGAGTGGGCGACGGGGTGGCCGAACACGGCAAAACGGCGGGGTGGGGGCATGGCGTCCTCGTGTGGCGGGGGAGGCTTCAGGAGCCGCCGTGCGCGACCGCGATCCGTCCCGAGCGGGAGAGGTCGAGGATCGTGTACGGCGCGAGCAGCAGCATGAAGTCGGAGATGACGTCGGTCGATCCGACCATCTGCAGCGTCACCGAGCGCTGGCTCACGCCCGCGACGGCGGCCTTGAAGAGCGTGGCGAGATCGAGGATCTCGGCGCGCCGGGCGACCGAGTCGGTGGCGATCTCCACCAGGATCAGCTCGCGGTCGATGTGGCGCTTGCCGGTGACGTCGGTCACGCAGATCACGTCGATCAGCTTGCCCACCTGCAGCGTCACCTGCTCCAGCACGTGGTCGTCGCCGGGGACGACGAGCGTCATCTTCGACACTGCGGGGTCCTGCGTCGGCCCCACGTTCAGCGTTTCGATGTTGTAGCCGCGGCCGGAGATGAGCCCCACGATGCGGGCCAGCACGCCGGGCTTGTTCTCCACCAATGCGGTGATAATGTGTTTCATGGCACGTTCCTTTTTCGTTCTTCGGGTCAGTCCACGATCATGGCGTCCACCGACGAGCCGGGCGGCACCATCGGCAGCACGTTGGCTTCGGGCTCCACCAGGCATTCGATCAGCCACGGGTGGGGGTCGGCGAAGACGCGTGCCAGAGTTGGCGCCACCTCGCCGGGTTTGTCGATGCGGACGGCGTTCATGCCGTGGGCGTCCGCCAGTTTGATGAAGTCGGGGCGGTAGGCCGGCTTCCGCGCGGCGATCCGTTCGTTCGCCGGGCGCTTCGCCTGGCCCAGCACCACGGCCGAGTAGCGCTTGCCGTAGAACATCTGCTGCCACTGGCGCACCATGCCGAGGTGACCGTTGTTGAGGATGACCACCTTGACGGGGATGTTGTGCTCCACGGCCACCACGAGCTCCTGGGCGTTCATCTGGGTCCCGCCGTCGCCGGTAATCGCCACCACCCGCGCGTCCGGCCGCGCCAGTTGGGCGCCGATCGCGGCGGGCAGGCCGAAGCCCATCGTTCCCAGGCCGCCGGACGAGATGAACGAGCGGGGGCTGCGGTAGTGGATGAACTGCGTCGCCCACATCTGGTGCTGGCCCACGTCGGTCACGATGATCGCCTTTCCGGCGCAGATGCGGTCGACCTGTTCCAGCACGAACTGCGGCTGGATCACCGTGTCGCTGGCGGGGTAGCGCATCGGGTATTTCGCCTTCAGCGCGTCCAGTTCGGCGGTCCAGGCGTCGTGGGTCCTGGCGTCGACCAGCGGCAGCAGGCTTTCGGCGGCCTCGCGCGCGTCGCCCAGGATCGGGTAGTCCACGCGGACGCTCTTGCCGATGGCCGAGGGATCGATGTCGATGTGCGCGATCTTCGCCTTCGGCGCGAATTCCGAGATCTTGCCGGTCACGCGGTCGTCGAAGCGCGCGCCGAGCGAGATGAGGAGGTCGCACCGGCTGATCGCGAGGTTGGCGGTGGCGTTGCCGTGCATGCCCGGCATCCGCAGCGCCAGCGGGTCGTCCTCGGGGAACGCACCCAGTCCCATGAGGGTGGTGGTGACGGGGATGTGCGCCTTGCGGGCGAGTTTGGCCAGCGCGTCGCAGGCGTTCGCGGTGATGGCGCCGCCGCCCACGTAAAGGAGCGGGCGTTCGGCACGGTTGATCGCGTCGGCGAGCGCGGCGATGGCCTCCGGCCGCAGGGGCACGCGGGGAGTGTAGCTGCGCAGGGAGACGGAGGCGGGCGGCCGCACCGTGGTGAGCTGGCGCTGGACGTCCTTGGGGATGTCGATCAGCACGGGGCCGGGCTTGCCGGTGGTGGCGATGTGGAATGCCTCGGCGATCGCGGCGGGAAGCTCGTCCGCCGAGCGCACCAGGGTGTTGTACTTGGTCACGGCGCGGGTGATGCCGATGATGTCGGCCTCCTGGAAGGCGTCGTTGCCGATGGCGGAGAGGGCGACCTGTCCGGTGAGACACACCAGCGGGATGCCGTCCATGTTGGCCGTGGCGAGGCCGGTCACGGTGTTGGTCGCGCCGGGGCCGGAGGTCACGAGGCACACGCCCGGCTTGCCGGTGGCGCGCGCGTAGCCGTCGGCCATGTGGACCGCGCCCTGCTCGTGGCGGGAGAGGATGAAGTGCATCGGCGAGAGGCAGAGGACGTTGAAGATGTCCAGCACCGTGCCGCCGGGGTAGCCGAAGACCACCTCGCAGCCCGCGTGTTCGAGTCCGTCCACCACGCATTGCGCGCCGCTTCGCGCCGCGGTCTTGCTCTCGCATTTCTTTTTCATCGTGTCGCTCCGTTTCACCTAACAAAAAACCCACCGCCCGGTTCGGGTGCGGTGGGTGCCTTGACTGCCTGGGCTTTTCAACGTCTTCGTTAGTCCAGCCCACGCTCCGCACCCGCCGCAACAGCCGTTACGACGCCTACGCCAACAAGCAGGAACAGGCCGCCGCCAAGGGCGGTGGCCGCGCTGCGCAAGTTGGACGGATGCGGAATCATGGGGACACGGTAGCGCATCCGGCCGCCGGCGTCAACAGGAAATTTCACGTTCAGATGATCATCCCGTTGCGTTGACCTGTGAAGCGGCCGTCGTCAAAGGTGAGCGTGCCGTTGACCACGACTTGGCGCATGCCCGCGGCGAAGCGGTGGGGCGCGGCGTAGGTGGCGCCGCTGTCGAAGGCGGCTGGGTCCCACACGGCCACGTCGGCGCGGCATCCGGCCGCGAGGCGTCCGCGGTCGGCGATGCCGTAGGCCTCGGCGGCCAGTCCGCTCATGCGCCAGACCGCTTCGGCGGGGGAGAGGATCCCCTCGTCCACGACCAGGCGGAAGAAGCGCGGCATGGTGCCATAGGCCCGCGGGTGCGGGTGGTCGGCTCCCAGCGGTCCGGCGGGGGAGCGCAGCGAGGCGTCGCTGCCGACCGCCACCCAAGGCTGCCGGTAGATGACGCGCAGATTTTCCTCGGACAGTCCACCGAAGAAGGCGCCGGTCTTTGCCCGCCCTTCGCGGATCAGCCAGACGGCGGTTGCACCGGGGGTTTCGCCCCGTTGGCGCGCCGCGTCGTCCAGGCGCATGCCGCAATAGGCCTTGCTCGCGTCCGTGTAGCAGCCGCCGACGAGGACGCCCGACCAGTCGGCGCCCGAGGCGTCGAGCTCGGCGATCACCCGCGCCCGCGCCGCCTCGTCGTCGAGGGTGCGCAGGATGACCGCGGCGCCGCCGTCCGAGGCCCAGCCGGGGAGGACGATATCGAGCTCGGTCGCGCCGTAGGTGTAGGGGTAGCGGTCGGCGTGGACGGCGAGCCCTTCGGCGCGCGCCTGCTCGATCCGCGCGATCGCCGCGCCGCATTTGTGCCAGTTGCGGGCATGGGACGTCTTCAGGTGCGAGATCTGGGTGCGGATGCCGGTGGCGCGCGCCAGGGCGAGCGTCTCGTCGAGCGCTTCGAGCAGCGCGTCGCCCTCGCTGCGCATGTGGGTGGCGTAGCCGGCGCCCCTGGCGGCCGCGACGCGCGCCAGGGCCAGCACCTCGCCGGGCGCCGCGAATTTGCCCGGCTGGTAGACCAGGCCGGTGCTCAGCCCCGAGGCGCCTTCGTCGAGCGCCTGTTCGAGGGCGCGGGCCATACGCGCGAGCTCGCCGGCGTCGGCGGCGCGCGGCGCGTAGCCCATGACCCCCTTGCGCAGGGCGTTGTGGCCGACGTAGAGCCTGGCGTTGACCGCGGGGCGCACCTGCTGCCACAGGGCGCGGTAGTCGGCGACGGTGCGCCAGGTGGCGCCGGGTTCGCCGGGATGGCGCGGACGCCCGCCGGCGGGGAGGCGCGGATAGACCATCGCCGCCCAGTCGGAGGCGAGGGCGAGGTCGCCGAGCGCGGGGACGCCGCTGCCGCCGCATTGGCCGACGATCTCGGTGGTGATCCCCTGGGTCACCTTGCTGGGGGCGTCGGGTTCGAGCAGCAGATAGGTGTCGGAGTGCGAGTGGGCGTCAATGAAGCCCGGGGCCAGAGACAGACCCTGCAGGTCGATGGCGATGTCGAAATCAGCGCTGCGCAGGCGAGCGGCGGCGATGAATCCCGGCGTGACCCAGTGGCCGGCGGCGTCGATGCGCGCGCGGGCGTCGGCGCGGGCGAGGTCGCCGACGGCGTCGATCCGGTCGCCGCGGATGCCGATGTCGGCGCGTCGCGGCTGCGCGCTGCGCGTGCCGTCCACCACCGTCCCGCCGCCGATCACCAGATCAAACATGCAGCATCCGGTCACAGGGTCGTGCAGATCGCGAAGTGCGCTTTGATTTCGGCGCCGATCGCGGCGACCAGATCCCCGGGCACTTCGTGATAGAGCTTGAAGATCGCCAGCGAGCGGTTGGTATGCAAGTCGTGGGGATTGCGGATGTCCTCGATGTTGAAGCCGGCGTCGGCGAGCCTGCGGCTGATCGCGGCGATCACGCCCGGCCGGTCGTCGTAGAGGAAGAAGAGGGTGGCGCCGCAGGGGACGAAGTAGAGGTGGTCGAACTCGTCGATGCGCGAGACCATGAACACCCCTTCGGCGACCGTGCCGCGGACGCTCGTCCGCTTGAGCTGGTTTTCGTCCTGCTCGACGACCAAGTCGATGGTGATTGAGTTGGCGAACCCTTTCTCGGTGTCGGTGGGGCGGTTGGCGTATTCGATGCCCATCTCCCGCATGAAGCCGACGGCCGCCTTGTGGTCGTTGTAGCGGTCGAACCCCTCGCACATGCCGGAGAGGATCGGCACCAGCAACCACTGGGCGTAGGGTTCGAGCCGGCCATAGAAGCTGGTCTCGATCTTCTTGATCGGCAGGGAGCGACCCGAAAGGTCGCGGGTCACGCGCGCGAGGGTGTAGGCCAGCGAGCAATAGGCCTTGTCGAGCCCTTCGGGGATGTCGCGGTTGACGATGTAGCTCGTCACGCCCTTTTCGTCGAGGTCGATCAGTTCGCGGGCGGCGCGCTCGGCCGCGGCGTAGTTGGCCTCGTGGGTGTTGGCGCCGAGGTGCGGCAGCATGATATCGGCGATGTCGGCGATCGGCTTGGGCCCCGGTTCGTCCTTGGGGTAGACGTCGTTGAGGAAGCGGAGCTTCTTCGGCTCCTTGAGTTCGCGCAGCGCCGCCTCGTCGATGATGCCGGCGCGGGCGCAGTTGACGAGGGTCGCGCCGGTTTTCATCAGCGAGAGAAGGGGACGGCCGACCAGGTTGCGGGTCCCCTCGCCGCCGGGGATGTGGAGCGTGACGTAGTCGGACTCGCGGAACAGCTCGTCGAGCGCGACCGGCTCGATGCCGCATTCGCGCACCCGCTCGGCCGGAACCAGCGGATCGAACCCCAGCAGGCGGCACTCGAACCCCTTCAGGCGCTTGGCGACGAGGCGGCCGATGTTGCCCAGCCCCACGATGCCGACCGTCTTGCCGGTCAGCTCGCGCCCCATGAACGCCTTCTTCTCCCATTCACCGCGCCGGGTCGAGGCGTCGGCGGGCAGGATGAAGCGGGCGTCGGCGAGGATCAGGGCGATGACCTCCTCGGCGACGGCGTTGGAGTTGGCGCCCGGGGTGTTCATCACGTCGACGCCGCGTTTGCGGGCGTGCTTGGTGTCGATCGTGTCGAAGCCGGCGCCCGCGCGCACGATCACCCGCAGCTGCGGCAGGGCGTCGATCATGCCGGCGGTCACCTTCTCGCTGCGCACGATCAGCGCGTAGGTGTCGGGATGGGCCTTCACCAGATCCTCGATGGGCGTCTTGGCGTCCTGGACCACCGCGTAGCCGGCGTTGGTCTTGAGAATGTCGGCGGCGACGGCGTCGAGTTTTGTCGGGATAAGTACCTTTTTCATGCTTCAATAGTCCCATGCGGTTCTGCTATGATCCTCACACATCGGGTCGCTGACCCTGCCGGGCGCAAAGTCTTCAACCTGCCGAGGAGTTCAATGTACCACGTCGATCGGTCCGTATCAAGAATCCACGCCAGCGCCAACGCCCTCGTGCGCGTTGCCCTGCTGGCGGTCTGCGCGCTTGCCGGCGTGCGTTCCGGGGTGGCCCAGTACGCCCCGCCCGAGCTTCCGGCCGAAGCCGCCGCGCTGGACGAGCCGGCGATCGAGCGCAAGACCCCTTCGTTTTTCCGCCGTCCGGCCGAGCACACCCCCGCCGCCCAGTGGCAGCGGGTGCAGCGTCTGGAAGGGGAGGGGCGGAAGCGCAAGGCGGTCAAGGCCGCCAACGCGCTGGTGCGGAAATGGCACCATTCGCCCGAGGCGGCGCAGGCGCAGTTGGCCGTCGGCCGCCTGCAGGAGGCGCGCGGCGATCTGACGGCTGCGTTCGACGAGTACCAGTACCTGATCGACCATTTTGCGGGCCTCTTTCCCTTTCAGGAGGTCCTGACCCGCCAGTACCAGATCGCCAACCACCTGCTCAAACCGCCGAAAACGTTTCTCGGGCTGACGCTCACGTCGCTCGAGGACGTCCGCCTCCGGTTCGAGCAGATCGCCCGCAACGCGCCGAACTGGGAACGGGCGCCCGACGCCCTGTTCAAGGCCGCGAGCTGCCACGAGCTCGACAGCGACCCCTTTGCCGCGGCCGACGGCTTCGCGCGGCTGCAGACGCGCTACCCCGCCGCGCCCGCGGCGGTGGCCGCGGCGGGCGAGGAGATCCGCATCCGGCGCGCCCTCGCCGCCAAGTACCCGATGGACGCCGCCCTCACCCGCCGCGCGGTGGCCGCGATCGACAACGCACTGCGCGCCTACGGCGACCACGTCAACCGCGACGATCTGGCCGCGTGGCGGCGCGAATTGTACGAGGCCGCCATGGCGCGCGCCTACGAGCGGGCGGCTTTCTACGACGGCAAACGGCCGCAGCCGCGCGCCGCGCTGGTCGCCTACCGCGAATTTCTCCGCACCTATCCCGACGCGCCGCAGGCCGAGGCCGTGCGTCTCCGCATCGGCGAACTGGAGGCCGCCCTGTCCCCCGTGCCGGAGACCGCCGAATCAGGAGTCAAGCCATGAAAAAACCGGTTCTGTTCGCCATCCTCGCCGGCGGCCTGCTCGCCGGCTGCGCCTCCTACCGTTTCGCCAATCCCGTGCCCGAACGCCACCGCGCCCTGGCGGTGCCGGTCTTCGCCAGCGCGGTGACCCAGCCCGAAGCCGAGGCGGTGCTGACCCAGGCGGTCCGCCGCGAGGCGGTCCGCGGCGGCGCCTTCACCCTGACGGAGTCGGCCGGCGCCGCGCTCGTCCTGCAGGGGACCGTGACCGGCTACACCCTCAAACCGGTCCGGTACCTGGAAGACACCAGCGGCACCCCGGTCGAGTACCGCGCTGTGCTCAAGGCCGAGGTGTCGTTGACCGATGCCGCGACGGGGAAGGTTGTGGTGCCGCCATTCACGCGTTCGGCGGAGACGACGGCCGTGGCGCGCGACGATCTCGCGACGGCCAAGGGCGCCGCCCTGCACCGGGCCGCGCAGAGTCTGGCGCGCGCGATCCTGCTTGAAGCGGCGACCCGCCTCGGCGAGTGAGGGGTATGACCGCACCCATCGAGCACATTCGGGCGTTGTTGGCGCGGCACGACGCCGCCGTCGTCGGAGCGCTCGCCAGCCGCGCGCTCTGCGGCCGGGCGCCCGATGGTTTCTACGTGCGCCCCGGGGAACGGTTTCCCGTTGCGGTGGCCGCGCCAGCCGAGGAAACAGCCCCTTTCCGGGAAAGGATCGTCACTGGCTACGTGGCGCAGGTGGTGCCGCTCCTCGCCCCGCCGGCCGCCGGGGCGCCGGGCGCGGTCGACGCCCTGCGCGCCGCCGACGCCGCCGCCCTGGATGCGATTTCAGCGCGGCTCGGTTTGTCGCTGCAGGTGGCGGCGTGCAAACTGGAGGGGCGCGACGCCCGTCTGCGCGCCGCCGCCGCCGCCGGCGACCAGACCGCGCTGGAGGCACTGATCACGTACCCGTCGGTCGAACAGCTGGTTTTGCTCCGCGTCCGCTCGCGCGCCTCCGAGTACGTGCGCACCCATAACGTGGCGCCCGCGCTGGCGTCGCGCCTTCCCGACGCGCTCAATACCATTTACGCCGCCTGGCTCATCCCCCTGTCCCGCGCCATCCAGGCCGCCTGGCTGGTGACGGCGGTGCGGCGTGAGCGGGCCGCGCCCTGACCGGGCCATGCGATGCGTTTTTTTCTCTACAACATCCGCTACGGAACGGGGCGCCGCGAACGTCGCGCGTGGATGGACATGTTGCGCCGGACCGTCCACCATCTGCCGCGGATCACCGACCTGCTGCGGGAGCACAATCCCGACGTGATCGGGCTGGTCGAAGTCGACACCGGCTCCTACCGCAGCCGCGGCGCCAACCAGGCCGAGGCGATCGCCGACGATCTGGGGAGCTACTTCCACCGCTGCGAGGTGAAGTACAGCAAGGGAGGGCTGTTCGAACAGTTGCCCGTCTTCGACAAGCAGGCCAACGCGATCCTCACGCGGGGGCCGATCCGCCGCGAGCGCTTCCACTATCTTCACTACGGTTTCAAGCGGCTGGTCATCGAGCTGGAACTGGAGACGATCACCTTGTTTCTGGTCCATCTGTCGCTCCGCTTCGGCACCCGCCAGCGCCAGTTGACCGACTTGCACGACCTGGTCAAGGCTTCGGCCAAACCGTGCGTCGTGATGGGTGATTTCAACGCCCTTTCGGGCGCCTCCGAGATGAAGCTCTTTCTCGCCGCGACGGGCCTCACGTCGGTCAACGCCGGCCACCTGCCGACCTATCCGAGCTGGCGTCCGGAACGCGAACTGGACTTCATCTGCTACACGGCGGGGATCACTCCCGTCCGCTTCGCCGTGCCCGGTGTCACCCTCTCCGACCACCTGCCGCTCGTCTGCGACCTGCGCATCCCCGGCGAGGCGTGAGGGGTATCCATGTCCGGTAGACGAGAACGACGCCGCCGCGGAACGCAAGGGTGAAGGCGTCGCCCTCGGCTTCATTGAGCGCCGCCTGCCACCAGCGGTTCAGCCGCAGGCCGCGCAAGGGGTACTTGAGCCCCTGCGAGGTGATCGCCAGGCCGGGGTCGAAGGAGAAGATCGAGACCTGCTGGCCCTTGGACGACGCAACCGTGACCGTCTCCGTGTGCGCCGTGAAGAGGCCGCTGTCGGTCGCCAGCACCACGTCGGCCTGGCGGCTGAAATCGGCCAGCAGCGAGAGGTTGCCCAGCGTGTGATCCTCGCGCCGGCCGGTCGCGCCGAGGATCGCCAGCCGCTGCCACCTCCGCTTCAGGCAGTAGCGGAAGGCCTTGGACAGGTCGTTGTCCTCCTGACCGGGATCGCGGATCCAGCGCGCGCCCAGCCGCTCCCGCAAAGCGGGCGGAATGCTGTCGCCGTCGCCGACGACGGCCGCCGGCTCGATGCCGTGCGACTCGGCCTGCGCCGCCGCACCGTCGCAGCAGACCACGCGGCGCGCCGCCGCGAGGATCGCCAGCGGCTCCGGGCGGCGGGGGAAGTCGCCGTTGGCCAGGATCACGGTCCGCGCAGAATGTAGTGTTTCGTGCATGGCCGCTTCCAGACGATTCTACGCCCGAGCGAGCGGGCGAGCGTCTCCGTCTCGGCGTCGCGCCCCATGCTGCTGACGCACGCGGGGCTGACGCCGGCGGGAGGGAGGCCGCGTTCGACTTTCTGCAGGTCGGCGAGCACCTGCTTCCAGTCCTGCTGACGGTCCTGCGGGAATTTGGAGAGCATCTTCTCGATCAGCAGCGCGGCAACCACCGGGACGTCGGGTGCGAACTGCCTCACCGAGGGGGCGGACCGCTCCAGATGGGCGACCATCACGTCGTTCGGGTCGCCGTCGAAAAGGAGGTGGCCGGTGATCATGTGGTAGAGCGAGGCGCCCAGGGCGTAGATGTCGGAACGGCAGTCGAGCGCCTCTCCCTGGATCTGCTCCGGCGGCATGTAGTGCGGCGTGCCGAGGATCTCGTCCGATTGCGCGCCGCGGGCGGTGTGCGTCTGCGAGAGCCCGAGATCGGCCACCTTCACCGTGCCGTCGGCGTCGACCATGATGTTGTCGGGTTTGATGTCGCAGTGGATCATCTTGTGCTGGCTCCACGCGTAGTCGAGCGCGGTGGCTACATTTTCAGCCACGATCAGCGTGTCGGCCAGGGGGATTGTGCCCTTGCGGCGCTGCCACTGGCCCATGGTGTAGCCGTCGATCAGTTCCATCACGAAATAGAGACCGTCGGCAAAGGTGGCGTCATAGACCTGGACGATCCCCTTGTGCGAGAGGTTGGCGGCGGCGCGGGCTTCGTCGCAGAAGCGCTGGATCTCCTCGGGATCGACGGCGAAACTGGGCGCCAGCACCTTGATCGCCACCAGACGGTCGAGAGAGCGCTGTCGGGCCTTCCACACCGTCGCCATGCCGCCCTGTCCGAGCAGTCCGAGAATGTCGAAGCCTTCGATCTGGGGCGGTCTCATCATTTTGCGGCACACCCCTCCCCATGGCAGGAGCGGCACAAGCCGATGCCGTCTCCCGCGCACGCGGCGCAGGGACTGCCCGCCCGGTCTTTGCCCTTCCCTTTGCAGGCGGCGCACGGACCGGTTCCCGATCCGCCGCATTTGAGGCACTTGGGCGGCCTCCCCAGTCCTTCGCACGACCCGCACACTACACGCCCGCTGGCGGCGCAGTCGGGGCAGGTCGTCCAGCCGTCGCCGTTGCAGGCCGGGCACTTCGACTTCAAGGTGAGCGCCGTCGACGGCGTCAGGGTGTTGGCGGATTTCCGCTCGACGACGCCGTTGACGCAGCCGCGTTCGCGGCAGGGGAGGCGTCCCTGTCCTTTGCAGGTGCGGCAGACCTGAACGCCCAGCCCCTGGCAGTCGGTGCATGGCGCGGCGGCCGCCGTCCGCAGGAGCGCCTGCTGGCGGGGGGTCAGTTTCGCGGCTTCGCTTCCCGGCACCCAGACGTTGCCGACCGCCACCCGCCGCGCCGTCTGCTGGCGCAGTTCGTGGTTGCGTGTCCCCTGCGCCAGCAGCAGGCGGAGTTCGTCGGCGTTGCGCTGCGCCTGGACGGTGCCCGCGCCGCCGCACGCCGTGCAGGCCAGCCCCTCGCCGCGCAGCGTCTGCGCGTCGCCATCGCCGCCCGAGGCCAGCGCCCGCATGAGGAGCGTCCGTCGCCCCGTTCCGCTGCACACCTCGCACGGTTTGAGTGTCCGCGCCATCCGCCGCCGGCAACGCTCGACCGCCTCGACGAGCCGCTTGCCCGTGTCGGCCGGGAGTGCGTCGTCCGCCACCAGCCGCGAAAGGGCGGCGGCGTTGCGGTAATGGCACATCGCGATCTCCGGCTGCCGTTCCTCCAGTTCGGCGGCAACGCGGCCGTCCTCGCGCGCCGCGTCCAAAAAGGCCTGCACCGCGATACCGCCGCCCGCCGCGGCTGCGGGAACCGTCGCGGGCGCCGTCTCGGGCGGCGTTTCCCCGGGGGCGGCGGTGTCTCCGGCCTTGGCGCCGCAGTGTCCGCAGAAACGCTGTCCTTCCGCCACTTCGTGGCCGCAGGCGCCGCAAATCACCAGCGCCACGGCCGTCCGGCACAGGCACACGGCCGCGCCCAGCAGAAGCCATTGTCGCAACGTTGTCATGTCCGCACCCTCTTTCCCCGCCCGCGGTCAAAACACATGCAAGGGGAATTAACGCTCATTTTGAACGCAACCGTGCTGAAAATCAAGCTAACTCAGGCGGCATCTCTGGCGCCGGGACGCAGTCACGGTTTGTGTGCAGCTCGGCCCCATGCACGGATGCCTGCAAACAGATCCCGGCTCGCCGTCCCCGGCGGGCTGCTCGCCACCTGGTAGGGCCCGCCGTCCCCGGCGGGCCGCGGCGTCGACCTGATCTTGCACTTCAGTGTATACCCCCGCCGCAATCGACAAAGCTCTCGCGACAAGGCTCGCGAAAAAGATCGGGGAGAGGCCCCCGTCTAGCGCCTGGTGCCTAACACCTAGTGCCTAACGCCTGCCTTGGCTTCTCCTTGCTCCATACCTGCCACGCGCCCAGTCACACCGATTGCATTTCCGGCTTGCCTCGGCCGCGGTGCCTGGTGCACACTACCCGCAATGCCCGCGCGGCGGGCGTGTGTTGAAAATCCCAACGGGCAGTGATTCCTATGGAAGAGAAAATCAAGGCGAAACTCGAAGAACTCCGCGGCATGCTGCAGGCGGACGGGGGCGATCTGGAACTCGTGTCCATCGCCGGCAAGACGGTTACGCTCAAACTGCGCGGCGCCTGCGGCTGCTGTCCGCACGCCACGGCCACGCTGAAGCAGGGGATCGAGCGCGTGCTGCGCGAGACGATCGATCCCGCGATCGTGGTCGAACGCGCGAAGTGACGCGCTGGCGCGCTCACATCCTCCCGCAAACCTACACGCTCCACCCATGCCCATGACCGCCGATCCTGCCTCGCTCGAACATCAATTGGACCATGTCGACGCCCCCCGCCGCCGGGAGGCGCTGCAGCTGCTGGCGGCGCGCGTCGACGCATCGTGCCCGCCGCCGGCCGCCACCGGCGACGTCAACATGCACTGCCACTCGTTCTTCTCCTACAATGCCGACGGCTGGTCGCCGTCGCGCATTGCCTGGGAGAGCCGCAAACGGGGACTGCTGGCCGCGGGGCTGTGCGATTTCGACGTCCTGGACGGTCTCGACGAGTTTCTCGACGCGGGCCGTCTGCTCGGCCTGCGCACCGCGGTCCATCTGGAGACCCGCGCCTATCTCGAGGCGTTCGCCGCCGTCGACATCAATTCGCCGGGCGAGCCGGGTGTCGCCTACATCATGGGGACCGGCTTCTACAAGACCTTCGCGGAGGCGACACCGCAGGCGCAGACCCTCGCCATGCTGCGCGCCGGCGCCACGCGGCGCAACGAGGAATTGATCGCGCGGATCAACGCCAGGGTGCCGGCGATCGCGCTCGACTACGCCCGCGACGTCCTGCCGCTGACGCCCAAGGGCGTCGCCACCGAGCGCCACATCGTCCGCGCCTATGCCGTGGCGGGCCGCCGCGCCTTTCCCGAGGCCGCCGCGCGCGCCGCCTTCTGGTCGCCTTTGCTGAAGCTTCCACCCGACGCGGCCGCCGCCCTCGAAGGCGACGTGCCGAAGTTCGAGGAGGCGGTGCGCAGCGCCCTCGCCAAGCGGGGCGGCATCGGCTACCGCCAGCCGGGGACCGACACGTTTCCGCCGGTGGAGCGGTTCACCGCGTGGGTCCGCTCCTGCGGCGCCATCCCCGCCGCCACCTGGCTCGACGGCACCAGCGGCGGCGAGGCCGACTGCCCGCGCCTGCTCGAGCTGCTGCGCGCGCGCGGCTGCGCCACGGTCGCGCTGATCCCCGAGCGGAACTGGAACCTCAAGAAACCTGAAGAAAAAGCGCTGAAGATCGCCAAGCTCGACGAACTGGTGCGCGAGTCGTCCGCCCGCGACATGCCGCTGATCATCGGTACCGAGATGAACAAGGCGGGGCTCCCTTTCGCCGACGACCTCGGCGGCCCGGTGCTGGCGCGCTACGCCGACGCCTTCCGCGACGGCGCCCGCTTCATCGTCGGGCACACGCTGCTCGGACGGTACGCGGACATGCCCTACCTGGGCGAACGGGCGTGCGCGGCCTTTCCCGAGGTCGCCGCGCGCAACGCCTTCTTCGCCAAAGTCGGCGCCCTGCCGCCGCTCACCGACGCGGCGGCGCAGCGCCTGCTCGACGACGGTCCCGACCGCGCATTCGACCGTCTCGCCGCCGCCGTCCGCGGTGGTCAGTGAACGTTGGGCGTTCGGCCCGCCGGGGACGGCGGGCTCCATCAGGCGACGCGCGGCGCGGGTAGGGCCCGCCGTCCCCGGCGGGCCGCAGCGTCGACCTGAGCTTGCGCACGCAGCCGCTGCCTGCGCTCGCCACCTGGTGACGCGCGGCGCGGGTAGGGCGAGCCGTCCCGGCGAGCCGCACTTTCCCTATCCGTTCCCGCGCTTCACCGCTTCGGATCCGCTTCCCCGATGGTTCAGTTCCACACCGTCGAGGACGATCCCCTGGCAATGGCGGCAGAGAATCGCGTCGTCCCCCGTGGTGGTGACCGCGATCGCGCTGAAGCGGACGTTGCGGATGATGGTTTCGGGATTGCCCAGCACGCGGATCGGCTTGCCGCTGGTGATGCGGAAGTTGGCGAAGGTGATGTCGCCCAGGTAGGGGAGCGCCACGCCGTCTTCCACATCCAGACTGATGGGGGCGTTTTCGCAGTCGATGGCCACGTTGGAGAAGAGGATGTTGCGGATGTCAGCCGAACCCGGTCGGTTGGCCGGAAGGTACCGCCTCGGGTTGTTGAACACGATCCCGTTGCCGCGGCCCGTGATGACGAGGTTGCTGAACGCGCAGTTGCGGATCACCCCGTCGCCGGGGCATCCGATCCGGATCCCCTGGCACTGGCTGTCCAGCACGCAGTTGCTGACGGTGATGTTCTCGCACGGCTGACTGGTATCGGAAAGATGGTGCATGGCGCGCAGGATGACGCAATCGTCGCCGGTCTGGAGCACGCAGTCGCTCACCGTCACGTCGCGGCACATGTCCAGGTCGATCCCGTCGTTGTTGATCATCTTCGGGTCGCCGTGCATCGAGATGCGGTGAATGCGGACCCCCTGGCACTGCATCAGCCAGAAGGTCCAGCAGGGCGAATCGTTGAACGCGGTGTCCTCCAGCCGGAAATTGCGGCACTTGTAGGCCATCAGCAACCGCGGGCGGGGGGCGTCCGGTTTCGCGTAGAAGCGCTCCCACAGGATCGAGGTTGTGTCGTAGAAAGACGGTCCCGATCCATTGATCTCGCCCGGACCGGTGATGCCGAAGCCCTCGGCGCCGATGGCCCGCCGCCCGTGCCTCCCCCCACGGCCGCCCCCGAG
>CAYVKQ010000008.1:0-3493 GCA_964451945.1 uncultured Lentisphaerales bacterium | reverse complement strand
TTCGTGCTGCCGGTCAGTTTGCACCCCGCGGCGAGGTGGAGGGTGACGCGGCTTTTCAGCTCGATGGACCCCAGCACATGCTCGCCGGGACCGCAAAGGACCGTGCCGCCGCCGGCGGCGCAGCAGGCGTCGATGGCCGACTGGATGGCGGCGGTGTTGAGCGTTTTTCCGTCGGGGCGTGCTCCGAAGTCGGCGATGTCGTAGGTGCGTGTCATGGATGTTCCTCTCATTATAGATGGACAACCGTGCCGTCGCGGCGGGCGCGTTCGGCGGCGAAGACGATGGCGAGGGTACGGCACGCCTCGGCGGGCGTCACGGCCGGCGGCCGCCGGGGATCGCGCACCGCGCGCAGCCAGTCGGCGACGATCTGCCGGTCTTCGGGATGGTAGGCGCCGGCCGGGGGAAAGGGGATCTCCTCGGGGACGGCACCATCGAAACGGGTGATCCGGGCGACCCGCGCCGCCTCGTCGAAAAAGAGCTCGCCCTCGGTCCCCTGGATGCGGAGGCGGCGGCCGTTGGTTGCCGAGTAGCCCGAAAGGGTGCAGGTGGCCGTGGCGCCGCCGGCGAAGGTCAGCAGGACCGCCTGGTGGTCGACGACGGTGTTGCCCGCCCGCCAGACGCAGCGGTTCCAGGGTCCGGCGCGGACCGCCGCCAGATGCGCCTCGCGGCTGTGGTCGACGCTGATGGTGCGGGCGGGCCAAGCGGCGCGATCGGTGTCGACGTAGAGCCGCAGGGCCGAATAGGGGCAGCGGTCGTTCCGCTGACAGTCGAGACAGTGCGCGGCGGCGTCGGCCGGCGCGCGGTCTGGATGGAAGAAGGCGAGCGAGCCCGACGAGGCGACTGATTCGCAGGGTGCGCCGGCCAGCCAGGCGAGGAAATCGATGTCGTGGCAGCACTTGTGGATCAGCAGTTCAGTGTTGACGCGGGCGTCGCCCCACTGGCCGCGGACATAGTTGTGGGTGAAGCGGATGTGTCCGATCGCCTCCATGTGCTCGATGTGGACGATCGTTCCGACCGCGCCTGCCGCGACGCGCCGCCGGATCGTGGCGAAAGGCTCCATGAAGCGGAGGGTGTGGCAGACGGCGGCGACGGCACCAGCGGCGCCGGCCGCGTCGCGGATGGCGGCGGCGTCGGCGGCGGTGTCGGCGAGCGGTTTCTCGATCAGCAGGGGGCGGCCGCGCGCCAGCAGCGCCAGCGCCGGGGCGGTGTGGGCGTTGTCCAGCGTCGCGACGATGGCGGCATCGAAGGGGAGGGGGTCGGCCGCAACCAGCCGCTCCCACGTCTCGAAACAAGCCGCGTCCGGCAGGGCATGGGCGCGGGCGAACGCGGCGCGCCGCCGGGGGTCGGGTTCGGCGACCGCCGTCACCGCCGTTCCGGGAAGCGCCGCGGCATGCGCCGCAAGCGCCGTGCCGCGCGTTCCCGCGCCGACGACCGCCAGCCGGATGACGGCGGGGTTTTCTCGTCCTAGTCTGAAAGGTGCTTTGGCCATTCTCCTCACCGGTCACCGGATTCGATAACGAATCGCTGCCATGCCCCGTACGCCGTTGTCAACTACGGGATGTCCCGGAGCAAGGAGGACACTGTCGCAAAATTCTGAAAGGAGGGCACATCTTCGGACGGAAGGCTTCGCCCGGCATAGATCACGGCGGGACATTTCGCTTCGTCCGTCAGGGACGCGAACCGTTTGACGTTGCAAAAAAGGTCGTCGTGTGGTGTGAAGGCGGCTTTGATCTCAAACGGAATCAACGAACGCCCGGAAGCCAGCAGCACGTCCACCTCCAGCCCCTGGCTGTCCCGATAGAAGTACAGGTCGGGGTCTTTGCCCGCGTTCAGCCGGGACTTGAACATCTCCATCACGACCATGTTTTCGAACAAACTGCCCATCAGTGGGTCGCGGTTGATCTGGTCGGCCGAGCGCAGGCCCAGCAGATAGGCCGCCAATCCCGTCTCGATGAAATAGACCTTGGGAGACTTGATCATCCGCTTGCCGAAATTACGGAAGTAAGGCTTCAGCGTCGTGACAATGAACGATGCCTCCAAGGCCGTGAACCATTGCCGCAGCGTGATGGATGACACGCCCACGTCGCCCGCCAGGGCGGAGAGGTTCAAAACCTGCCCCACCCTGCCGGCCAGCAGTTTTACGAATGTCTCGAAGGCATGGAGATTGCGCAGGTTGATCAATTGGCGAGCATCGCGCTCGACATAGGTTCGGAAATAGTCGCGGTAGAACTGAACCGACTCGATTCCTCCTTCGGCAATGCGCGGCATAAACCCATCCAGTATCCATTGATCGCGCGTTTTAGAGATGCCGGCAGATGCGCATTCCGTGATTGAGAGCGGAAGCAGATCGGCTAATCCGGTACGACCGGCCAGCGATTGCGTGACGGCCGCCTGCAATTCAGGTTGGTGGCTGCCTGTCAGTACGTACATGCCCTTGCGCCGAGCGCCGTCCACTTCTACTTGCAGGTAACTCAGCAAAAGCGGAGCATGTTGAATCTCGTCGAATACCGCGGGGGATGGATGACGCAATAGAAACCCACGCGGATCACGAATCGCTTCGTCACGCACATCCGGGATTTCGAGATTCACATAGTCGAATGTCGGGAATAACATCCGGACAAGCGTCGTTTTGCCTGATTGCCGTGGCCCCGTGACGGTGACAATCGGGTACATACCGGCCAGTCGTGACACATGACCGGAAATCTCCCGTGGAATCATCCCTTTGGTTTTCTGCTCGGTCATGGAAAAAACATATCAGACGTGCTTGCAGATGTAAAGTAGAAGTTTAAATCTGCACGCTGCCCGCTTTGTTTCCGGAGCTTCCGGTTTTTGGGGGGTGCATTGAACGGGAAGCTTCACTGATCGCTCGGACTGAGCGCCCAGGCGACTGGGAGCGCCCACACCCCATCCGCCAGCGGTCTGGGGGCGGGGTCGTTGGAGAGGACGAAAGGCGCCAGCACCGGCTTGTCGAGAATCGGGGCGAGTCCGACAAAATGCCGGGCGTCCTCTTTCACTGCAACAGCGGATTGCTTCACCTCGATGCCTACGTAGCCATACTCGTTTTCGATCAACAGATCAACCTCGCGCCCGTCCGGCGTGCGCAAGTGGTGCAAGGTGCGTCCACCCGCCAGGCGCGGATCTACTTGAATATCTCCGCCGTCACCGCGCTCTCGAACGCGGCACCGGAGAGGCTTTCCCATTTGCCCAGGATGGCCCGCATCACCCCGGTGTCCATCAGGTGCAGCTTGGGCGATTTGACGAGCCGTTTGGATGGGTTGCGGAACCAGGGCGGCAGGGACAGTGTCTGATAGCTGATCTCCAGATAGCGCAGAAAACGCTGGGCGGTTGTTGGTGAAACCCCGGCTGTGCGGGCGAGGTTGCTGGTATTCAGCAGACAGCCAGACTGCGCGGCGACCGCGCGCTGGGCAAGGATAAAGGTATACTAACCGGGAATTCACTTTTCAATAGAGGTTCTTGCAAAACCCCTTGCTTG
>CAYVKQ010000007.1:0-23666 GCA_964451945.1 uncultured Lentisphaerales bacterium | reverse complement strand
CAGCCAAGCGTGTATCTCTTGGGGGACGTCTTTGATCAGCAGAGAGGGCATACGCGCATCCTTTCAGTAGGTTGCTATAAATATACTATCTTTCTTATAGTTCGGCAACCGTCAGTGCCCCCCTTTGTTGGTGCTTGCCAAGGTCCGGCAAATGTGCCATAATCAGCAAAATACTGACTTGGTATAGGATTTGTGTGAAGGCGGGTTCCCCGTGCGTGTACTGCTGGTCGAGACTGTCCCGGTGCTGGGAGGGGCGCAGTGGAGCCTCCTTGAACTGGCTGGACAACTGACGAAAGAGGGCGTTGCCGTGTTGGCGGCGGTGCCAAAGGGTCCGCTCCACGAGGCGCTGCAAGAGGCGAGGATCCCGGTCAAGGCGATTCCCTGTTACAGGGCGCGGCTGGATCCGCGGTATTGCCTGCGCGGCATTGCCCGGGCGTGCGCGAGCGTCGCACTGGGCAGAGCCGCGCGCGCGTTCGCGCCCGACGTCATCCACGCCAATTCGATCGCTTCCGGACGGGTCGTGCTGCCGCTGGCCGCGGGCTATCCCTTCGTCTGCCATGTGCGCGATCTGCGTTTCTCCCGCCGCCTGCTGTTCCGCGTCGCGCAGCGCGCCAACCGCATCGTGGCGAACTCCGAGGCAGTCGACGCGGTGCTCGCCGAATTCCTGCATGGTTCGCCGCGCAGCCGGCTGGCCTGCGTCGTGAACGGCGTCGATCTGGCGCGCTTCGCGCCCCGCGACCCAGCCCAGGCGCGCCACGCCGGCGGCATCCCTCCCGGCGCCCCGCTCGTCACCATGGTCGCGCACCTCGTCCCCTGGAAGCGGCACGACCTGTTTCTCGTCATGGCGGGCCTGATCGCCCAGACCCACCCCGGCGTCCACTTCGCCATCGCCGGCGGCGACCTCCTGGGCGAGCACGCCCGCTACCGCACATCGCTTCACGCGCAGGCCGCGCGCCTCGGCCTGGAGGAGAAGCTGCACTGGCTGGAACAGGGCGGCGACGTGCGCGACGTGCTGCAGGCCACCGACCTGCTGGTCCATCCGACCGCGGAAGAACCTTTCGGACGCGTCTTGTGTGAAGCCATGGCCATGGGCAAGCCGATCATCGCCGTCCGCTCCAACGGCCCCGCGTCCATTGTGGAACACGACGCGACCGGCCTCCTGGTCGGCGGCACCGACCCCGGCCAGCTGGCCGCCGCGGCGCGCCGCCTGCTGGAGAATCCCCGCCAGGCCGCCGCCTTCGGCGCCGCCGGACGCAAGCGGGTGGAAGCCCTTTTCTCCATTCAGCGGACCGCGCGCGACATGGGCAAGGTCTATCAGGCGGCCATCGACGACTGCCGCAAGGCGCCTGCCGCACCGTAGCGCCTTTCAGCGCGCCAGTTGCAACCACAACAGGGCAACCGTTCCCGCAGCGAAGCAATAGACGGCAAACACGCGGTAGCGTCCGCGGCACAACCACCGGACCAGCATGCCGATCGCGACATAGCCGACCCCGGCCGCAATGGCGGCGCCGACTATGTAGTGCGCCGCACCGAGGACGCCGGGATCCGCGGCCGGACGACCGTCGAGAAAATCGATGGCTGCGCCGGCGACCAGGATCGGAACCGACATCAGGAATGAGAACTCCGCCGCCTTTTCGGGCCGCAGCCCCAGGTGGCGCGCCGCCGTGATCGTGCTCCCCGAGCGGCTGATGCCCGGCAGGATGGCGACCGCCTGCAGGCAGCCGATCCACCACGCCTGCGCGGGCGAGACCGTTTCGCCGTTGGCCCGCCGCGCCAGGCCGATGGAGAGCAGCAGCAGCCCCGTCACCCACAGCATCGCCGCCGCCACCGTCGCGGCGAGGCGCGTATCGGCGAACAACGCATCGAGCCGCTCGCCGCAGACCCACCAGAAGAGCGCGGCCGGAACCATCGAGAGCAGCAGCAGCCCCGCCGTGCCCCAGGCCGTGCGCTCGCCCCGCGCCATCCCGGCCAGCAGCGCCGCCAGCCGCCGCCGATAATAGGCCAGCACCGCGAGCAACGTGCCGAGATGGAGGACCACTTCGAGGCGCACGCCGGGCGATTCGAGCCCCAGCAGCTCCTTGGCGATCAGCAAGTGTCCCGAGCTGCTGACCGGCAGGAACTCCGTCACGCCCTGGATGACCGCCAGCACGATCACGTTTGCCCAGATCATCGCACCGCCTCCCGCCGCGCCGTCGCGCACGCCCGCCCGGATGCCTCCGCCGTGGAATAAAAAAACGCGTAACCGGTTGCTCGCCGGTTACGCGAAGAAAAGGTGGCGGGAGCGACGGGGTTCGAACCCGCAACTTCCGGATCGACAGTCCGGTGCGCTAACCAATTGCGCCACGCCCCCAGAAACGAGGCCGTACTATAGCGGATTTTCATCGGAATGCAAGTGCGATTTCAGAAAACGTGAAAATCGTTCTCCTGAAATCACAGGAGTCCGAAGCGACGCCTGAGCGCCAGTTCGACAACCGTCAAACCCGCAGCCGCGGCCAGAAACCACGGCGAGTCCGTCAACCCGGTCACGGTCACGCGTTCCCGCGGCCCGATCGCTTCCCAAAGCGCCGCGGCCGCCGTTGCGGCGTCGGCGGCCCACACCCCGCCCGACGCCTCCACCAGCGCGCGGAAGGTCTCCGGATCGGGTACCGGACGGCTCCCCTCGTCGGCGGGAAGGGCCAGCGGAACGGTCCGCGCGTAGGTTTCGAGCGGCTTCTCCCCCGCCTCCAGGACCGCTTCGAAGCGCGTCGCTTCGCGTCCCTCCACATGCCAGCCCGTCCGCCAGACATCGGCCGCCCCCTCGCGCTCCGCGGCCAGCGCCGTGCGACGGCCGCCGGTCACGCGCGCCGCGCGCAGACGCAGCCCGTCGCCGCCTTCGCCACGGAGTTCCACTTCGACGCGGTCGCCCGGGCGGTACGCGGAACGGTTCCAAACCGCAGTCAGGTGTGTCCCGCCCTCGCCCCGTCCCGCCGCAGCCCGCACCGCCTGCCGCCAGAAGCGGCGGTAGAACCGTTCCGGGACGCCGGGCGTCCGCGCCCAGAGCCACGTGGTGTTGGAGGCGACCGAAAAGACACGCCCTTTGCCGTAGCGGTGTTCGACGACCAGGGGCGCGGTGGCGCCGTCGGCGACGGCCGCGAGCAGCACCTGCGCCCCCGGCAGCAGCCCTTCGGCGCGGTTCAGCGACGTGACCGCCAGGCCGCGCAGTTCCTCGGCCGAGGCTCCGCGCACCAGATCCTCCAGTCCGGCAGTGGCGGCAGCGGCCGCCGCCGCCACCTCGACGGGAAAGACACCGCGGGCCAGCGACGAGCCACCGCGTCCCGGCGCCTGCCACGGGATCAGCGGCCGCAGCGGCGAATCGGCGTAGCCACCGCCGTCGAAGCTGTCGTCCCCTCCGAGCCAGACCACGCCGCCGCCCCCTTCCACGTAGGCGAGCAGCGCCCCCATCTCGGCCGCCGTCCAGGCTTCTGCAGGAAAGGAGCCGAGGAGGATGCAGTCGAACCGCCGCAGTGCCTCGACCTCGACCGGCAAGCCGTTGGCCAGCGACGGGTCGGCCGCCGCGTCGCCCTGAACGGTGTAGCGACCCTCCCCCGCGCGGTAGAGCGCGGTGAAGCGAAGCGACGGGTCGCTCGCCAGCTCCTGACGCAGGAACTTGAGGTCGGCGCCGATCTGCCGCGCGAAGAACAGGACGTCGACCGCCGACTGGCGGACGTTCACGGCGACGCTGCGCCGGTTGTTCAGCACCACCGGTTCGCCGGCCGCCGGCACGACCTCGACGCGGAACACCGCCTGTCCCGCCTCGCCGCAACGGGTTTCGAAGGAGACATCGCCTGCGCCGGACGAGGCATCGACCGCGGCGCGGGCGACCTCCGTAAACGCGCCTCCGGCCTCCTGCCGCAGCAGGCGCGCGGCGAGGGCCGCCGTCTGCCGCAGAAACGGCGCGCCGCCGCGCGCCTCGATCCGTGCCGTCACGCGGAACGCCGTCTCGCGCTCCACCGCCTCGGGTGCCGCAAGGGCGGTCACGGCGAGATCGGGCGACGGCCGCGTCGCGTCGCCGACGCCCGCCGCCACCAGCGGCACGGTGCCGGGCACAGCGCTCTGCGCCCCCTCGTCGCCGCCGTCGCCGAGGAGCAGGACCGCCGCCGCGCCGCCGCCGCGCGCTGCCGCCATCGCCCCGGCCAGCGCCGCGGGGATGTCGGTCGGCGCGGGTGCGGCGTCCGCCGCGGGCGTCAGCGCCGCGGCATTGGTCGCGGCCGCGCCCATGCGGTCCGTAAACGGCCGCACCTCCCAGCGCCAGGTTTCGGGCAGCGCGGCGCGGACCTCCGCCAGCATCCGCCGCGCGTGTTCGAGGCGCGTTTCGCCGTCGGCGCAGCGCGCGGCCATCGACGCCGAGACGTCGACCAGCGCGAGGACCGTCCGCCCCTCGTCCGCGCCGCCGCGCCGGTGGATCATCGGCTGCGCCAGGGCGGCCAGCACGAGGGCGAACGCACACCCCCGCACCGTCCCCGTGAGCGCCGCCGCGCGCCGCCCCGCCGCATCGCGGACATGGCGGACCGTCAGCACCAGCGCCGCCGCCGCGAGCGCCATCAGCGCCAGGAAGGGCAACACCGGAATCACCGGCTGCCAGGCAAGATACCCTGCGATGGGAAGGACGTTAACCATGCCTGAACACCCGGTGATGCGCCACCGCCAGCTCCGCCGCCTGACAGAGCAGGGCGGCGGCCAGAAACCATCCGGTCAGGTCGGTGCCCCGCCGCGCGCGGCCGACGAGGCGCAGCGCATCGGCAGCGTCGGCGGGCGCGAGCACGACCGCCTGCGGCGCCCACGCCGGCGCCATCGCGGGGGGCGTGTCGGCGACTCCCGCCGCCGCATCGTCGGCGTCGCCGGCGACCGCGAACGTCCAGCGGTTGGTCCCCTGTACGACCGTGAACAGCCCCGGCACCGCCGGCGCGGCGGTCAGGCGCGCTCCGGGGCCGCGCCAGAGGGGCGCACCGTCGTCGCCGCGCAGTTCCGCCTCCTCCGTCTCCGCCAGCGGCAGCGCCAGCGGACCGCCGGCGGCATACGTGGCGAAGGCAAGCCCTTCGGGCGCGGCGGGCAGCGCCAGCAGCATCGGCACGAAGGCAGCCCGCCGCGGCCAGGCGCTCCAGGCGGGATCCCAGGCGAGCCCGGAGACGATCACGCGGCCACGCCCCAGTTCGCGGACCGTCAGCGCCGCGGTTCCGCCGACGGTCGCGGCGACGCGCGTCCCCGCGGCCGGCGTCAGCGGCACGGCGCGCGCGACGTCGATCGCGCCGCCGCCGTCCACCCGCCCCAGTGGCCGCCACAGCGGGTCGTCCCACGCCACCGAGAGCGCCGCGGAAGGCGCGGGCGCCGCCGCCGCGCCCGCCGCCGCGCCGCACCACGGCGGCAACGCGACCGCCGCCGCGGTTTGCGACGCGGGGTAGAGCAGCACCGAAGCGCCCCGTTCCGCCGCCGCGCGCAGCCAGGCGCCGTGGCTCGCAGCGGTCTCGAAGGCCGCGCCGACCAGCGCCGGAGTGTCGCCGCCGAGGATCCGTTCCGCCTCTTCGGGAGTCGCGGCGGGATGGACCCGGTAGCCGCTCAGCCGGCCGTCGCCGACCGGATCGAGCGCGGCGGGCAGCATGGCGGCCTCCGCCGCCGCGCCCAGCACCACCACGGCGCGGGGCGGCAGCACCGCCACTTCGAACACCCCCTTGTCAAACCCCGGCGCCGCCGCCCCCTCCAGCCGCACCGACACCGCATGCCGCCCGGCAGGGAGGCCGGGCAGGACGGCGCGGAAGCTCTCCGTGCCGCCGCCCGCAATCATGCGCGCCCCGCGCCACTCGCCGCCACCCGCCCGGCAGACCACCGTCGCTTCGGCGGCGGCGCGTCCGCGGTTGGCAACGTCGATGTCGGCGAACCACGCGCGGTCGGCGGCGGGCGCGGTCGGCGGCGGCGTGATGCGGCGCAGCACCAGCGGCTCGCTGCGATCCCCTTTGCCGCCGATCGCGTGGACGAAGACGCGCACCTGCGGCGGCAGACGGCCGGAGGTTCCGGCCGACCATTCGGGGCCGGCGCCGTCGGTGAGCAGGTGGATCTCGGCCAGGCCCGGGACCGCCGCGCCCGCCGCCACGGCCCGCTCGGCCGCCTCGAACGGCCGTCCGGCGGCCGACGTTTCGGCCACGGTCTCCAGCGCGGCGCGCAACGCCGCGGGCTCGGTCCCGTAGGTATCGGGAAGGGCCGCGCGCACATCGCCGACCGTCGGCACGGCGAGCGTCAGGTCGGCTCCGCCCGCCTCGGCCAGCGCCGCGGCGACCGCCAGCGCGCGCGACAGCCGGGTGCGTCCCGCCGCATCGACCGCCCGCATGGAGGCGGAGTTGTCGACCACCGCCGCGAGTTTGCGCGGCACGCCGCCGCTGCCGCGGAAGACGGGACGCGCCAGGCCGAGGATCAGCAGGAGGAGGGCCAGCGTGCGCAGCAGCAGCAGCAGCCATTCGCGCACTTTGCGACGGTAGTGGACGCGCGGATCGGCCGCGAGAAAGAAGAGGAGCGAGGGGAAGGTGCGCCGCCGCCGCCGCACGCGGAAGAAGAGGTGGAACAGCAGCGGCAGGGCGGCCAGCGGCAGAAAGCGGAGAAACAGCGGCGCCAGCGCCGTCATGGCCGCCCCCCCGCCGCCAGGCGGCGCAACGCGAGCTCCGGCGCCTCGCGCGTGTCGATCAGATGGTAGTCTCCCAGGCAGTCGGCACAGGCGCGGCGCAACCCGTCGCTGTGCGCCTGGAACGCCCGCTCGTAGCGGGCGCGGATTTCGTCGATCTCCACCACCAGCCGACGCCGCGTCTCGCTGTCCTCCAGCTCGACGGGCCCGGTGAAGACGGGGTCGCGTTCGCCGCCGTCGACGACGTGGAGCGCGATCAGGCTGTGACCCTCGTGGTAGAGGCGGCGGAAGGCGCGCACCAGTCCGGAGCGCTCCTCGAGGAAATCGGAGATTACGACGACGAGGCTCCGTTCGCGCGCCTGCGCCGCGACCGACGCGATGCCGTCGGCGAGCCGGCCGGGGCCGGCGGGGCGGACGGTGTCGAGCCACCGCAGCACGGGGGCGAGGCCGCCGACATGGCCGACCGGTTCGCCGGCGGGCGCGGCGCCGGCGCCGGCCGCATAGAGCGCCGCCGAGTCGCCCTGGCGGACCAGCGCGTAGACCACCCCCGCCGCCAGGCGGCAGGCGTACGCCCACTTGCCCAGCGGTCCCGCCCCGCGGAAATCCATGCTGGCGGAGACGTCGAGCACGATCGCGCCGCGCAGGCTGGTCTCCTCCTGGAAGCGGCGGACGCGGTAACGGTCGGTGCGGGCGTAGACCGCCCAGTCGATCCGGTTCGGCGGGTCGCCGGGGGTGTAGTCGCGGTATTCGGCGAACTCGACGGAGGCGCCGTAGTCGGGCGAGCGGTGCAGCCCCTCGCCGCGGCCGCGCACGGGGCGGCGCACATGGATGCCGAGCCGCCCCACGGCTTCGGCGAAAGCCGGCGGCAGGCAGCGGAACGGCATTGGGGCGGAAGCGGGCATGGCGCTCAGTAGGCGGGCTCGGCGACACGCTGCAGCAGCTGCCCGATGATCGAATCGGTCGTCACGTTCTCGGAAACCGCGGCGAAGCTGCGGAAGATGCGGTGGCGCAGCACCGGCAGCGCGAAGCGCCGCACGTCGTCGCACGAGACGGTGAACCTCCCCGCCAGGACCGCGTAGGCCTTGGCCGCCAGGAGCAGGTACTGTCCGCCGCGCGGTCCGGCCCCCCAGCGCACCTGCTGGCGGATGAAGTCGGGCGCCTCGGGGGACTCGGGGCGGCTCGCGCGGGCGAGCACCGCCGCATACCGCGCCACGTGCTCGCTCACCGGCACCTGCCGCACCAGCCGCTGGAAGCGCAGGATGTCGGCGGCGGCGAGCACCGGTTCAGGGGCGGCCGTCCGGTCGGCAGTGGTTTCCAGCAGGATGCGGATCTCGTCGTCGACGTCCGGATAGTTGACGTGGATCGCGAACATGAAGCGGTCGAGCTGCGCCTCGGGCAGCGGGTAGGTGCCCTCGAGCTCGATCGGGTTCTGCGTCGCCAGCACGAGGAACGGCTGGGGCAGGGGGCGGGTTTCGCCGGCGGCCGTCACGCAACGCTCCTGCATCGCCTCGAGCAGGGCCGCCTGCGTCTTGGGCGGTGTGCGGTTGATCTCGTCGGCCAGCAGCATGTTGGTGAAGACCGGCCCCGGGTTGAAGCGGAACTGGCGGCGTCCGGTCTGGATGTCCTCCTCCAGAATCTCGGTCCCGGTGATGTCGGCGGGCATCAGGTCGGGAGTGAACTGGATGCGGCGCCCCTGCAGGTCCAGCGCGCCGGCGAGGGTGCGGACCAGCAGCGTCTTGCCCAGGCCGGGCGCGCCGATCAGCAGGCAGTGCCCCTGGGCGAACAACGCCGTCAGCACCTGATCCACCACGTCGCGCTGCCCGATGATCACCCGCGCAACCTGCTCCCAGAGACGCTCCCGCGCCTGATGGATTTCCCGCACCGCCTGCTCCGCGTTCCCGCGCACCGGCTCCCGCTCCATGCGATACCTCCCGCCTTTGTGGTCAATCCGTCGAACCGGGCTAGCGTAGCACACCGGTGCGCGACGGGGCGACAGCAAAAGCGGAATCACGAGCCGGGATGGACCGGTTTCGATCCCGCTGCGCAGAGGGGGCATTCGGCCGGTTCCCAGATTTTCGGGGCGAGGTTGAGCAGGCTGAAGAACGGGTGGTTGAAGGCGACGGTGCCGCCGCTGCGGTCGACCAGCACCAGGACGGCGGCGACGGCGGCGCCGGCCTTCTCGACGATGTCGATCGACTCCTGCACCCGGCCGCCGCGGGTGATCACGTCCTCGGCGATCACATAGCGCGCGCCGGGGGTCAGCGTGAAGCGGCGCATCACCAGCATGCCGTTCTCCTTCTCGGCGAAGAGGCACGGCACATCGAGCGCCCGCGCCACTTCGTGTCCGACCAGGATGCCGCCCAGCGCGGGCGAGACCACGCCGTCGACCCGTCCGCAGCCGCCGGCGACGCGCATCCGCCGCACCAGCTCGCCGCAGAGACGCTCGGCCACACGCGGGTAGCGCAGCACATTGGCGCACTGGAAGAAACGATCGCTGTGGAGCTTCGAACGGAGCTCGAAGTGGCCGGAGAGGAGCGCACCCGTCTCTTCCATCACCTGCAGAATCTCGTTTTCAGTCATCATGTTCGGGGTCCTTTGGAATCGTCTGCCGGGCCGCGTCGCGCGCCGGTCACAACGTGATGTGCTTGCGCACGAAGGTGGGGATGTCGAGATCCTCGCCGTTGAAGATGGTGGCTTCGATGTCGCGGAAGCGCCCCCGGCCGGTGTTGTAGCCGAGCTTGGAGGTCTTGGGCCCGCGCGCGCGGCCGCCGCCCTTGGCGAGCGCCGGCAACCCGGAGGGCGCGGCAGCGGCCGCCGCCGCGCCGCCCGCGGATGTCTCGTTCCAGGTATCGAAGACGAGGGCCATCAGGCACAGTGTTCCTTCGCAGCGGCTGTCGACGGTGGTCCCCATGTCGAGGCGGCAGTCCCCGGGCAGCGCCGCCGTCACCGTCCGCATGACGCGGTCCACTTCGGCCAGGCGCAGATCGTCGGCGGCCAGAATCCCCAGCACGCAGGCGCGCGCCGGCGCGGCGGCGTCGGGTTTGCCGGCCTGCGCGAGCAGGCTTTCCGCCGCCTCCTGCGCCCGGTCCGGGCCGACCGCTTCACTCGTGAGGAACCGGGCGCGGCCGCGGCTGGAGAGAACGGCGCGCAGCCGCGCGGGGTCGAAGCGGATGAAGCCGGGCATCAGCAGCAGCCGCCACAGGAGCGTCAGGCCGTGGCCGAACTGGCGGCAGGCCTCCTGCGCCGCGACCGCCAGCGTGGCGGCGTCGGCGCCGGCCCGTTTCCAGAGGTCGTCCTGCGGGACCACGACGACGGTGTCGGCGTTCTCGTCGAGCTGTGGCAGCGCCCGCTCGGCGGCCCGGCGGCGCCCGGCGGGTTCGAAGGCAAACGGCAGCAGCGCGAAGCAGAGGGTGGTGACCTCCGCCTGGCGCAGCAGCCGCAGCAGCTCGGGTGTGGCGCCGCCGCCGGTGCCGCCGCCCAGGGCGGTCACGACCACGGCGATGCGGACGCCGTCCAGTTCGCGCTTCAGCAGTTCGGCGTTGTCCTGCATGGCCAGGCGCCCCTTGACCGGGTCGCCGCCCGTCCCCATTCCTTCGAGCCGCGGCCCGCCGAGAAGCATGCCGCGCAGCCCTTCCGCACTGCCGATCGCGTGCTGGTCGGTATCCAGCCCGAGCGCGCGCAGCGAATCGCCGAACAGCCGCCGCGCCGCCGCGGCCGCCTGGCAGCCGCCGCCGCCCACACCCAGCAAGACCATTCCGTAATCGGCGTTCATCCTTTGAAGATCCCTTCGAAGATTTTCTTCACCCGTTTGCCCAGGGGACGGCTCAGCCGTTTGCCGCCGCCGTGTTCAAAGCCATAGAGCAGCAGTCCCGCGGCGGTGGCCAGCTCGGGCGCCGGCTCGATCCCGGATGCGCAGGCGATATTGCACAGCGCGCCGATCCTGCAGGGGATGCCGAACGTCTGCTGCGCCAGGGGGACGATGTTCTTCAGCCGGCTGCCGCCGCCGGTCAGGACGACGCCCGCGCCGAGCAACGGCAGCATCCCCTCTTCATCCAACCTGGCGCGGACCACGCGCAGCGTCTCGTCGATCCGCGCATGGACGACGGTCTGCAGGGCGCGCACGCCGATCGAGCGGTCGGGGAAGCCGGGGCTCTGGGGCAGGGTCAGCCGCCGGCCGGCCGCATCGGGCTCGATCACGGCGCTCCCCTCCCTGTGCTTGAGCTCTTCGGCCTGGACCGAGGGGATGTTGAAGCCCAGCGCGATGTCGTTGGTGATATGGTCGCCGCCGACGCCGAGAGAGCCCGCCGCGGCGACGACCTCGTTGGCGAAGACCACGTAGTTGGTCGTGCCGCCGCCGAGGTCGATGAGCAGGACGCCGTTTTTCTTCTGTTCGGGCGTCAGCACCGCCAGCGACGCGGCGCACACGCTGAAGACCGTATCCTCGACTTCGACCGAAACGTGGCGGAACACGGTGGCGACGTTTTCGAACCGGGCGCGCGCGCCGTGGATGACGAGAACGGTGAGCGCGAGCTGGCTGCCGGCCATCCCCACCGGGTTGCCGATCCCCTCCATGTCGTCGACGGTGAAGGTCTGCAGAAAGGTGTGGATCGCCTTGCGGGTCTCGTCCAGATGGACCGTCGCCGCGAGGTCGGTCACCTCGTCGACGTCATCCTGGGTGACGCTGTTGTCGCGCCCCTGGATCGGGATGTTGCCGAGGTTGACCACGCTCTGCAGATGGGCGCCGGAAACGCCCAGCAGCACCTGGCGGATGGTCAGGTTGCCGTTCTGCTCCGCCTGGCGCAGCGCCGCGGCGAGCCCGGTCTCGGCCTGTTCAACCGCCACCACCTGCCCTTTGCGGACGCCCGTCGTGGGGTAGGTGCCGACCGCCGTCAGCACCAGTCGGCCGTCGTCATTGCATTCCCCCACCGCGACGACCGTCCGCGTCGTCCCCAACTCAACCGCGACCAAAGGTGGCATCGCCATGGCTGTCCTTCCGTTTTTCCGCCTATTCGGCCGCAATGCGTCCGGGAACCGTCGCGTTCCAATAGCGCCGGCTGCGGCCGCCCGCCGTATTCATCGCCCGCGACAACTCGGCCAGCGTGCGCCGCAGATGCTCCCGCGAACCGCCGTTGGGATCGAGCATCCCCGGCCAGGAGAGGGCCACCTGCTTCTGGTCGACGAGCGTGAGCGTCAGGTGGTCGGGATGCGCGGCGTCGATCGAGACGACCGGGATGCGGAACGGCTGGTTCTCGAGGAAGGCGACAAGGCGGATCCCCGCCAGCGCCATGCCGGAGAGGCGCCCGCCCAGCGCGGTGTCGAACCCCTCCAGCCCAGTCAGCAGCGGCAGCTCCGCGATCCCCCGGTAGCGGACGAAAATCGCCCCTTCGCTGTCCGCGACCAGTCCGCCGATCCTCTCGACGCGCACCAGGGGCCGGCGTTCGACGATGCGCACCTTGAGCGTGTCGGGCAGCACGCGTGTAATGCGGATGTCGCGGACATTGTGCGCCGCTTGCAGGAACTCGCGCTGTTTCGCGGCGATGTTCACGGCGAACAGCGGTGTGCCCGCCTTCAGCGGCTGGTCGCCGCTGCCCAGCAGTTCCTCCATGAGTCCGGGGGTCAGCGTCTCGCCGCCTTCGATGTCGAAGGTGCGCAGGACGAACGTCTTGTTGGTCACGAAAACGGCGTGGCGGAACACCCAGGGCGCCGCGGCAAGGATGAACACGAGCGCCGCGACCACGATCCCGCCCGCCACCCACGGACGCACGGCGGACCACGCGGGGGCGCGCGTCCGCCCGCCGCGCCCCCGCGCGCGGTTCAGCGTCCCCCGTCCGTATAGCATCCTCCCAGTCACACGTATCACCCCATCCGCCTCGGCCCGCGCCTCACCCGCAGCGGGCAGCCTCCAGAATCGCGGCGCACAAATCCGGGAAAGCGATCCCGCGGCGCGACGCGGCCTTGGGCAGCAGGCTCGTCGCGGTGAATCCCGGAACGGTATTGATCTCCAGGACAAACGGTTCGCCCGCCGGCGTCACCCGGAAATCGACGCGGCCCATGCCGCGGCAGCCGGCGGCGCGGAAGGACTCCAGGGCCAGCCGCCGGCAGCGGTCGGCGAGCGCCCGGTCGTCCGGACCGTCGGGAAAGACGTACTGCGTCTTGCCGGCCGTGTACTTGGCGTCGAACCCGTACCACCCGCCAGGGGCGCGGATCTCCACGACCGGCAGGGCTTCGTCGATCAGGATGCCGACGGTCCACTCGCGGCCGGGGATGTAGGTCTCGACGAGCGCCCGCCCCTGCGGATCGACGCGGCGCGCCTCTTCCAGCGCCGCCTCCCACTCGCCGCGCCGGCGCACCAGGCCGACGCCGACGCTCGACCCGTCGCACGGCGGCTTGACGACCACCGGCAGCGCCAGCGACGTGCCGACGACGCCGGGCGGCAGCAGCTCGTAGGCCGCGGTCGGGATGCCCGCGGCGGCCAGCACCCGCTTGGTCGCCGCCTTGTCCATCGCCAGGGAGCTGGCGGCGGCGCCCGATCCCGTGTACGGCAGGCCGCGGGCGTCGAGGTCGGCCTGGATGCCGCCATTTTCGCCGTAGCCGCCGTGCAGCGCGATGAAGACCGCATCGACCGCCTCCGGGATCCCGTCGACGGCGTCGGCATCCAGCACCACGGGGGTCACGGCATAGCCGGCATCCGCCAGGCCCTGGGAAACGGCCTTGCCCGAGCGCAACGACACGTCGCGCTCGGTCGACGTTCCCCCCATGACCACCGCCACATTCCTCGCCCGCATACGCGCCTACCTCACAATCCTGATTTCCGGCTCCAGGTCAACGCCGCTCCGGCTCTTGACCGCCCGCCGCATCAGTTCCATCAACACCAGCACATCCGAGGCCGTCGCCCCGCGTTCGGCCACGATCACATTGGCGTGGCCCGCGAACACGGCCGCGCCGCCGACCCGCATCGCCTTGCATCCGGCCGCCTCCAGGAGACGCCCCGCGAAATCACCGTCCGGATTGCGGAAGACCGAACCCGCCGTGCGCAGGCCCTCGAGGGGCATGCGCCGGCCGCGGCAGGCGGCGCGCTTGCGCGCGATCTCCGCCGCCGTTCCGGCCGTCAGCGTCAGCCGGACCGAAAGGGCGGTCCGCCCCCGCAAACCCGTACACGCGCGGTAGCCAAAACCGCACTGTGAAGCCGTCAGTATAGAGGGGGCGCCGTCGGAATTCAAACAACGAATCGCGTCCACCCGTTCGCCGATCGCGCCGCCGTGGGCACCCGCGTTCATGGCCAGCCAGCCGCCGACGGTCCCCGGAACCCCCTCCAGAAACTCCAAGCCGGCGAGTCCCGCCTCCTCCAGACGGTCCAGCAGGGCGCTTCCCGAGAGCCCGCACCCCGCCTCGACCGCGCACGGACCGATCCGCGCGAAGCTCCGGAAGGCGGGACCGGCGAGGCGCACGACCACGCCTTCGGCGCCGCCGTCGGCCACCAGCGTGTTGGCGCCGGCACCCAGGAGGTGGACCGGCAGCCCGCGGTGCGCGGCGGCGGCGAGCAGCGCGGCAAGCTCCGCCTCGTCGGCAGCGTCGGCCAGCCAGTCGGCCGCGCCGCCGACGCCGAGTGTGGTCAGGCGTCCCAGCGGCACCCGCGGCCGGGCGTGCGGCAGGGGCGGCTGCACGGGCGCGGCCGCCGCCGCGCGCGCCCGCTCGGCGAGGGTGGCCACGTCGCCGGCCCCCACCACCAGCAGCAGCCTGTCGGACGCCAACTCCGCCGCCGCGGCGTGCCAGGCTTCGTCCAGAGAGGAGACGAGCCACACGGGCAACTCCGGCCGCAACCGACGGAACGCCGCGTAGAGATCTTCGGCGGTGCCGCCGGGAAGCGGCGCTTCGGAGGCGGCGTAGACCGGCAGCAGAATCACCCGGTCGGCCCCGTCGAACGCGGGCGGAAACGCGTCCCGCAGGGCGAGGGTCCGCGTGTAGCGGTGCGGCTGGAACACGACCGTGAGCGGGCCCGCCTCCCCTTCCCGCGCCATGCGCATCAGCGCGCCGATCTCCTGTGGATGGTGGGCGTAGTCGATGACGACGCGGCAGCCGCCGGCCTGCGCCACGGTCTCGAAGCGGCGCCGGGGAAGCTCGCTGCACGCCGCCTCCAGGTGGGCCAGCGCCGCCGCGGGCGGGACAGCGGCGAGAATCGCCGCCGCCAGCGCGGCGAGGGCGTTCAGCACATTGTGGCGTCCTGGAACGCCGAGCGTGACCCGTCCGAGCGTCCGCCCCTCGCAACACACCGTGAAGGCGACGGACGCCGGCCTGCAGACCACGTCGGTCGCCCGCAGCCCGGCGTCGGGATGGAAGCCGAAGGAGAGCCCCGGCCGGCCGGCGCACACCGCGGCGGCGGCCGGGTTATCGGCGCACCAGGCGACGCCGCCGCGCGTCGCATCGACGGCCCGGCGGTAGCAGGCGGCCAGATCCTCCGGCCCGCTGAAATGCTCGAGGTGGTCAAGGTCGATATTGGTCACCACCGTGATCCGCGGCCGGTAGAGCGCCAGCGTGCCGTCGCTCTCGTCGGCCTCGACCACCAGCCAGGCGCCGTCGGCGGCGCCGCTCCGGCCCGCCACCTCGCCCAGCGCCGCGGCTTCGCCGCCGATGCACCACTCGACCGGGACGCCCGCCTCCTGCAGGAGACGCACCGTGAACAGCGTGGTGGTGGTCTTGCCGTGGGCGCCGCAGACCGCGACACTGCGGGCGTGGGCCGAGACCCAGGCGGCCAGGAGCGCGCCGCGCTGCAGCACGGGAACGCCGGCGGCGCGCGCCGCGGCGACTTCGGGGTGGGTTTCCGGGACCGCGGTGCTGCGGATCAGGCAGGCGGCGCGGCCGGCGGCGCGGGCCTCGGCCAGCGGCGCGGCGTGGTCCGGATCGTGGCCGCGCGCCACCGGGATGCCGTCCGCGGCCAGACGCGCCGTCCGCTCGTTCGGCGCCGCCTCGCAGCCGTCGGTCCGCCAGCCGCGGCGGGCCAGCAGGCGGGCCACGCCCGCCACGCCGACGCCGCCGGCGCCCATCAGGTGCGCCCGCCCCGGCGCCCCGGCGACCATGGCCTCGGCGGTCCGCCGCTGGTTCTCATAGTCCCGCACAACCCGCCTCCCATCCGTTGGCGCGGCGCCTATGCATCCGGCGCGGGCTCCCCGGGAGCGGCAGGCCGTTGCCGTGCGTCGAGCACCGCTCTCACCCGGCTCAACAGTTCCTGCGTCGACACCGGCTTCAACAGCAGTTCAATCTCCTTGCCGGCCGCCCGCAGCGTATCGGCCACATCGGCGTAGCCGGTCACGAAGAGCACGGGAGGCGGCGCCGCAGCAGCCGTCCGGAGTTCCTCTTCCATCTCCAGTCCGCCCTTGTCCGGCATGCACACGTCGCAAACGATCATGGCGATCCGGTCGCGATGCGTCTCGAAGGCCTGCAACACCTCGACACCGTCGCATGCCTCCAGCACGTGATAGCCATGCGACTCCAGCGTCTGTACCAACATCTTGCGGACCGGCTCTTCGTCTTCGCCCACAACCAGCCATTCGCCCTTGCCGTTCAACTCCGTAAAGGCAGCGTCATCGCCGATCATGCCGCCGGCGACCACCTCTTTGCGGACGGGCAGCAGCACCCGGCAGCAGGTCCCCTGCCCGGGCTGCGACGCAAAACTGATATGCCCGTTGTGCTGCGTGACGATGCCGTAGACGGTAGCCAAGCCGAGGCCCGTCCCCTTGCCGCGCTCCTTGGTGGTGAAGAACGGCTCGAACAGGTGCGACTGCACCTCGGGCGTCATGCCGACACCGGTATCGCTGACCGTGAGCACGACCGTCTCCCCCGGCGGCATCCTGAGCGCGGCGGCCTGGACGGGGTCGAGGGTCCTGGCCTCGGTCTGGATTGTGAGCAGTCCGCCGTTGGGCATGGCGTCGCGGGCGTTGACGCAAAGGTTCAGCAGCACCTGTTCGATCTGGTTGCTGTCGGCGAGGCACTCCGGCAGCGCGGGGTCCGGCAGCGTGCGCAGCTCGATCGTCTCGCCGATGATCCGCCGCAGCATTTTCTCGAGTTCCTGGATGATCCGGTTCAGGCAGACCGGATCCTGGTGCGCCACCTTCCTGCGGCTGAAGGCCAGCAGCCGTCCCGTCATGTTCGCGGCGCGCCGGCCGGCGTCGTAGATCTCGTTCACCTCGTTGCGGAACGGATTCCCGGGCGGCATCTGGTGGAGCAGGTACTCGGAGTATCCGTTGATGACCTGCAGCAGGTTGTTGAAGTCATGGGCGATGCCGCCGGTGAGGTGCCCCACCAGCTCCAGCTTCTGCGACTGTTCCAGGCGCAGGCGCAGATCGCGTTCCGAGGTGATGTCGCGCTGCACCGAGGCGTAGTGCGTGATGACGCCCGAGGCGTTGCGCACCGGGTAGACGCCGCCTTCGCAGACGCAGACCGTGCCGTCGGGACGGGTCCGGTTCATTTCGCCGACGAAGATCTCCTTGCGGTTGAGGGCGTCGTACAGCTGCACGTAGGCTTCGTCGCCGATCCTGGCGCGGAACCGGGCCGACCCCATGCTCTCGCCGAGCAGGTCCTCGCGGCGCACCGCGTGCATCCGCTCGAACGCGGGGTTGACGTAGGTGACGGTGCCGGCGGCGTCCAGGATCAGGACGGCGCTCATCGACTGCTCGTTCGCCGCCAGCAGCAGGCGGCTCTGCTGGTCGGCGCGGCGGCGCAGAACCAGCTGCCACAAGCTCTCCATGAACAGCCGGATCTGCTGCACGTCGATCTCGTCGTAGTCTTCGGCCTTGTTGGCGACGCCCGCCAGCACCTCGACGCGGTTGTTCACGATCACGGGGACGCAGGCGAAGCGGGTCATGGTCAGGCGGACGCTGCCATCGCCGAACGGGGTCGTGCCGCCGTTGACCACCTGCGTCTTGCCGCTCTGCGCGCATGCCGCCCACGGCGTGCCCGACAACGGCAGCACGGTCGGCCGCGGCAGGAAGGGCGCGTCGATCGTCTCGCCGCCGCGCCGCACGTGCATCTGGATCCGCACCCGGTCGCCCTCGACCAGGTTGAAGAAACCGACCACCGATCTCGTGATGCGGATGATCTCCGCCATGCCGGCGCGGATCAGGTCGGTCTCGCTGTCGAAGTCGGACCCGACCAGGGATTGCAGGACCTCGAGGCGTTCGCTGTTGACGCGCAGAATCCGCTCGGCGCGCCGGAAGTCGGTGACATCGCGCAGGACGCCGAAGACCCCTTGCAGCTTGCCATCCTCGCTGCGGAGGGGGCCGTTGGTCACCCAGAGATGCCGGAGTTCCCCCCCGGCGGCCCGCACCGTGACCTCCCCCTGGGTGATCGTGCCGCGGGCCAGGATCTGGTGGTACCGGTCCATCGCCTGGCGTCCGAGTTCCGTCCCCCACACCTGCGCGGGCGTCTTCCCGACCACGCCGTCCGGGTCGATCCCGTACCGCCGCAGCCCACCGCCGTTCAGAAACTGCAGATAGCGGCCCTGGGCATCGACGATGTAGATGAAATCGTTCGACCCCTCGATCGCGTTGCGCATCAACTCCGACGTCTCATGGCGCTTCTGTTCGGCCGCCAGCCGCGCCAGCCGCGAACGCAGCGCGGTGATGCCGAAGCTGAGGCCCCGCGACAGCTCCTTGAGAAACTCCGTCTCTTCGGGCGCAAAGGCGTCCGGCGCGGCGGTCCCCACGATCAGCGCGCCGCAGAGGGTGGCGCCATCCCACAGCGGAAGGGTTGCGCACGCCCGCACGTCCGCCGTATAGCCGATCAGCCAGCGGGCGAGGTCCGCGCCATGGGCGTCGTCTGTCCTCAGGACCTCGGCGGCGCCCCGGCGCACGGCGTCGACCAGCGGATGGCCGTCCGCCGCGCCGGCGGGCGGCGCGCACTGCCTGAAGGCCGCGCGCGCGTCGTCGCCGACGGTATGGCCGTAGGCGAGCACGGAGATGGCCCCGCCCTCCAGCCGGACCGCCCAGGTTTGGGGATACCCCCCTGCACCAGCCAGCGCGCGGCACCCGCCGGCGAAAAGCGCCTCCTCGGAATCGGCGCGCACCATCGTCTGGCTGACGCTGCTGAGAACCGTCCGCTCCCGCATGACCCGCTCCAATTCCGCGGTGGTCTTCTTTTCACGGGTCACATCGCGCACCGCAACCAGAACCTGGTGGCGTCCCTGCTCCTCGCAGCGGCTCGCCTCCACCGCGCCGTCGAACGACGCGCCGTCCGCGCGCAGACAGCGCACGACGGCCGAGGCGGGTTTCCCGGCAAGGGCGCGCCGCAACATCTCGTAGAGCGCGTGCGCACCCGCAGGAGCCGCCGCCGCGCCATCGAACCACCGCTCCAGCAGGCTGGAACAAATCGTTTCGCCCGGTGCGCCGAACAGACGCTCGGCCGCCCCGTTGCAGGCGGTAACGGCAAAAGCGTCGTTCAAGATCAGGATGGCGTCGCCGACCGTCTGGAACAGATTGTGGTAGCGCGCGGCGTTCAAACGCGCCTGCGCCTGCATCCGGCGGAAATCGGTGATGTCGTTGACCATTTCGTAGAAGCCCGCGATCGCGCCTCCGGCACCGCAAAGCGCACCGCGACTGCTCCATACGACCCGCTTCGCGGCGTTGGAACCGATCACCTCGCGTTCGGCGTGCAGCGGTTTCCCGGAAGCGAGCAGGCGGCGCTCGTCCCCGCCGGAAACCGGCGCGGTCTGGGCATCCCCGCCCGCATAGGACTCCAGCAGGGAGTTGGGGGTGAAGCCGGACGCCAGCACCTGATCGCCGGCCAGCAACCGTTGCAGGCGCCCCTCCGCGTCCCTCACAACCAGGAGCGCCGATGTGCCGCTCAACGCGGCCGGAAGCAACGCCTCGGACACCCGCCTCGTCTCTTCGGCGCGCTCGTGCGCGCGCCGGGCCCGCAGGCAGCCGATCCCCTTGGCGAGCAGATCGGCGATCTCCTGGAAGACCGGCAGCACGGGCGCCGAGAAAATCCCCGCATCCGTGGCCGCGAGCGCCAGCACACCGAAACGGGTGCCGCCGTCGCGCAGCGGCAGCAGCGCGCAGAATGTGTTCGCGTCTCCCGCGGCAAACCAGCGCCGGAAGAACGAATGGCTGCTCAGCGCGCAAACCGCCGGCTCGCCGCTCGCCAGGGCGCGGACCATCGGCAGGGCATCGGCGGTCCCGTCGCCGTCGGCGTGGAACGCGCGTTCGAGCGGCATCTTGGCCTCGCCGCGGGAACGGCCCGCCGTGGCGACAAACCGGATGATGTTCGGATCGGCCTCGTCCGCCAGTCCCACGCGCGCCTGGGTGCATCCATGGAAGGCGGCAAGCGCTTCGCAGACCGCCTGCAGCGCCCCGGACTCGGCCGTGGAGGAACAGAGGGCACGCGCGACAGCCCGGTAAAGCCGCAGTCCGTCCTCGGCAAGCGACGGCTGGCTGGCGCCGAAGGGCGCGCGCAATCCGTTCCGCCGATTCGCCTCCCCCTGCTGTTTGCCCTTGCCCCCGCGGAGAAAGGAAAACCATCTCCCGTTCGTAATTTCCCTCCGCATAGGCGAACATCTCCACAAAACGGCGACGATGATAGCGAAGACCGCGGCCAAAAGCCAATCCCGAAATCAACCCGCGGAGGACTGGCGGGACTTGCATCCCGACCCGTTTCGTGTATCCTTCCGGGCCATGCAAACCTCCCGTTTGGATGTGCTCGTCATCGGCGATCTCCACTACCCCGGACTGGTCGCCCGCCCCAATCCCATCGCCGCCCGGCGCGGCGAATGGATGCCGCTTTTCATCCAGCGCGCAATCACCCGCCTGCGACAGATGAATGCCGGCCCCGACCTGATCCTGCTGCTGGGAGATTTGGTGAACGACGGGGAAGATCCCGGAGCCGAAACCGCCTGGATGCACCTCGCCGGCGCGCTGCTCGGCTCGGGCATCCCCGTGCTGGCGGTGGCGGGCAACCACGACACCCGCCCCGGCCGCGTCGCCGCCTTCTTCAACACCGCCCCGGGGCTGCACCGCATCGGCGGGTACGGCTTCCTCGTCTTCAACGACCGCCACACGGGCGACGACCATTTCGTCCGCGACGCCGCGGAACTGGCGCTGCCGCGGCAGGCCGCCGCCGCCAACCCCGGGCTGCCGCTCATCGCCCTCCAGCACAACCCGCTCCATCCGGCGATCGATTCGTCCTACCCCTTTCTGCTCGACAACGCCGAGGAGGCCGCCGCCTCCTACCGCGAGGCCGGCGTCGCCCTCTCGCTCAGCGGGCACTACCACCGGGGACTGGGACCGTTCGAGCGCGACGGCACGACCTACCTCACCGTACCCGCCTTGTGCGAATCGCCCTTCTCCTTCCTCCATCTGCGGCTCGACGGCGGACGGACCGAAATCACCCGCCACGCGCTGCGCCACGACACTCCCGGCCTGTGCGATGTGCACTGCCACTCGGAATTCGCCTATTGCGCCACAACCGTCACCGCGGCCCACGGGATCGAACTCTCGCGCATCCTCGGCCTCGACCGCGTCTGCATCGTCGAGCACGCCTTCCAGCTCTATTTTCCCAAAACCGAAGCCTGGTCCTTCAACTGGAACAACGACCCCGAAGCCGTCGCCGCCGCCTGGGCCGCGCCGGGAAGGGGAAGGATGGCCGCGTTCCGCGCCTTCGCCCGGGCCGCCCGCTCGCCTTTCGCGCGTGTCGGTCTGGAGGTGGACCTCTACGGCGACGGCCACCTGCTGCTGGCGCCCGGAGACGCCGACGATTGGGACATTCTGATCGGGGCGGTCCACGCCATCCGCGGCGTGGACCGCCACGCAACCCCCCAGGCCGAAGCCGAACGTCTGTTTCTGCGCGACGTCGACGCGCTCCTCGCCTCGCCCGTGGACGTGCTCGCGCACCCCTTCCGCTTCTTCACGCGCAGCGGCTACGCCAAGCCCGAGCATCTGTTTGAGTGCGTGGCGGAGCGGTTGGCCGCTTCGGGCAAGGCCGTCGAACTGAATTTCCACACCAACGACCCGGAGCCGGCGTTCTTCCGCGCCTGCCTCGACCGCGGCGTCAGGATCGCCTGCGGCACCGATTCGCACAACCTGCTCGAACCAGCCGACCTCGACCGCCACCTCCGCTTCATGCGCGGCCTGGGCGTCGCCGACGCCGACCTCCCGGCAATCCTCTTCACGCCCCGCTCTTGAAATCCTTCAGGTGCCCGGCCAGGGAGAGGAAGCCGCGCCAGTAGAAGCGGAGGTCGTCGATCGGGTGGCGCGTCGTCAGCGCGCGCCGCAGCAGCGTCTCGGGCAGCAAAAAGCCCTTGTAGACCCGGCGCACCGCCTCTTTGACCGCCGCCTCGGGAACCGGTGTCTTGATCACCGCCGTCCGCATGTCGTAGTCCGGCCAGTCGAGTGTCGTCAGCAGCCCCTCGTCGCGCAGTTGCCGGAACAGGGGTGTGCCCGGATAGGGCACCACCATCGTGCACTGGAGGGTGTAGGCATACCCCTTGCGCAGGAGCCAGCGCGCGAGCCGGACCGTCTCCTCGATCGCCGCCTCGTCCTCCCATGCGTAGCCGAACATGACGGTCACATGGACGTCGAGACCCGCCTGCGACGCCAGTCGCGCGCCCTCGCGGATCTGCTCGACGGTCAGCGCCTTGTCGAGCCGGTCGAGCGTCGTCTGGTTCGCCGATTCGAGTCCGAAGAGGGCGAGGCGGAACCCCGCCTGCCGCATCAGCCGGTATTCGGCGGCGCCCAGCCGGCCGAAGCGCATGTTGCAGTCGATGCGCACGCGCCGGTTCAGGCCGCGCCGGATCATCTCGCGGCAGAAGGTCTCCAGCCACGGCCCGACCGGCAGGCTGCCGGCGTCGTCCATGATCTCGCGGATGCCGTAGTGCCCGACCAGGTGTTCGATCTCGTTGACGCAGTCGATTGGATCACGGCTGCGGTAGGTCGGGTAGAGCGTCGTCCACGAGCAGAAGGTGCAGCGGCCGTGCCAGCAGTCCCGCGCCGACATGATGTAGGTGCCGGGCGTGCGCCGGAAATTGCCGTTTTTCTCGGCATAGAGGCGCCACTGGGTAAGGTCGCGGTCGATCCACGGCGCCCCGTTCAGGTCGTGGTCGAGGCGGAACGGCCCGGTCGAGACGGCCTGCCCGGCCTCGTCCCGGCGCCAGATTCCCGGCTCGAGCGGGGCGCCCCCGCCGAGGTGGGCGAGCAGGTTCCGCAGCAGAAAATCGTAGTCTCCGCCCGTCAGCACATAGTCGACCGGCGAGTGCTCGAAACTCTCCTGCGGAAAGGCGGTGACATGGTCGCCCGCCAGGACCAGCCGCGCGCCGGAGAGGCGCGTCTTGATCTGCTTTAAGATCTCCCAATGGGTCTTGACGACCGGCGTCTTCGTCTCCAGGAACACGACGTCGGGGCGGAAGGCCTCCAGGCGCTCGTCGAACGCGGCGCGCGTCCACTGCGCGGCGATGCCGTCGAGCCACGCGACATCATGGCCGGCGTCCCGCGCCATCGTGGCCGCCGTGGCCGGGACGACGGGGTAGATGAAGGTCGGCCGGTTGAACCATTGGAACTGGCGGTTCTGCGAGAGCAGGGGGACGCCCTTGTCCGATTCCAGCGGCGGGTAGGCGATCGCAACGCGCAAGCGGAGCCTCCTTTGGTGCCTTTGAGCATTGGTCGTGCAGATTATGCACACCCCGCCGCAAAAGGGAAGAGTTGTTTGCCGGGACGCGGAGCAGCAATTCCAATTATGGAGATGTCACCATCGGCGTCGGGGTCGGTATCGGTATCGACAAAACAAGGGAATCTCGACCCCGATTCCGATACTGACCCCGAAGACCCAACCGCCTCATAACTGGAATTGCTGCCGCGGAGCTGGCAAATGGACAACTGCGGCACGAGTCTGGTATGCTAACCGCGGTGTTGATGTCGTATGTGCCTCTTGCAAGGGAGTTCAGACATGAGACTGCATTTCGCGTGTTTTCCGCTGCTCGGCGGTCTGCTGGCATCCGCCACGCCGCGTCCGCTTGCCGCCGCGGGCCTGCCCGGCGATG